>JBDTHH010000293.1:0-5971 GCA_039937055.1 Ktedonobacteraceae bacterium
CATCCGTGTCTCAGGCCCTTGGGCCTGGGAGGCCTCTCCCGCCCTCGCAAGCGAGGCCGCCACGCGGATGCGGCAAGCCGGATCCCTACGCGGACGGGGGCGGCTCACCTAGCACATGAAGTGGGTCAGACCACTACGGTAATTGATGATATCCTCTAAGCGAATTTGTTGGAGCCAATGCGCTGGCCTGCGCCCTACGGACATGTCACCCCATTCCTGCCTACGCCCTCCAGACCCAGCGCGAGCGCGCCCGTACCAGCGTCGTCTCTCCCCGCTTCATATGCTGGAGCCGGGTGAATTCCTTACCGGCCGACGGCTGAGGATCAAACCAGGTCTCTATGGTTAGCTCTTCCCCTAAACGCGCGCTTTCTCCATAGTCGATATCATAATCAAGCACTTCGAGTAGCGCCTCGTCAGCCGCTATATTCGCTTCGCGGTAGGCTTCCCAGGCCGCATCATCTAATACTTCAACATAGGCGGCATTATTCATATGCTTCATACGATCCGTATCAGAATAGCGCACAGTATATGGAACCACATCGGGTACGCTCTGGGGGAACGGGGGCCAGGGAGCCTCCGCGTGCTGGGGAGAGGGTCCATCGGGCAGCCAGATCTGATTTATGCGTTCAGGCAGGCGTGCCGGCCGGCCGCGCCCATCCACATAGACCCACAATGTGCGCGCAGAGATCACCGGCTCGCTCGACTCTTCGCCAGCGATCCTGGCCTCATAGCCGCGTTGAGCGGTAATGCGGGTAAAACCGATGCCATAGGTGGTCAGTTCGAGCAGGGTATGCATCTGCACGGGCGCGGCAAAGGAGAGCACCGTCCTTCTGGCTACCCAGTAGTTGTCACCCTCCAGCCTGGCGTCTTCCGCGTCCAACATCGCGATGTCCTGCAGATAGCGTACAAAGGCCGCGGGGGTCAGGGAGCCGGTATAATCGCTCTCATCATAGCGCGTGGTATAGGTATGGCGAAACTGTCTTCTCATTCTCAATCTTTCTTGGGATCACTCCAAATTCCGGCGATAGGAGATCTCTTCTTTCGTCACGGTAAATCCAAGCGAACGATAATCTGCAAGCGTGCCAGGTGCTTCACCCCAGGCTTCGAGCTCGAGCTTCACGGGATGTTGGGGCAGCAACCACTGGATGACCGTGAGCAGGAGAGGAAGAGCTAGATTGGCCTCGCGATAGCGCGCGACAATGCCAGGAGCATCAATGAGGGCGGTTGGATCGCCAGCCTCCTGGGCAAGTGGTTCGCTCAGATCGGCACGACAGGTGCCAGCGATGGTTCCATCCGGAGCAAAGAGCAGGAATATGCCGGCATGATTGAGGTGCAGCAGCAACTGGGCAACGTCATCCTGCGTAACCTGGAGATGACCCCAGTAGCCTTCGTAACTGCGATTGAGGGCTTCAGTGTACAGCTCTACTCGCTCAATCTGATCGTAACTGCGCACGGTAAAGCCCGCAGGCAGAGCCGGAGCCGGAAAGGACTGCATTTTTGCCAGGCCCAGACGAGTAAAGGTCGAAACCGGTTCAAATCCATGCGTGCGAACAAAGAGACTGGAGCCTTCGTTCTGAACATCGACATAGACACGCAGAGTGCGCGTATCGAGTTCAGAGGCATGTTCGAGCAGATGAGCGAAGATCTGGCTACCTATGCCCTGGCGCCTCCAGGAGGGACGAACTGCTATATGGAGATCGGCATTGACATCATTGAGCGTCTTCTGGATCACGCCATACCCGATCAGGGAGGTACTGTCCGGCAAGGCGACGACCCAATTATTGAGCGCCGGGTCCTGTCCTGACCAGGTAAGCTGCTCGCGCAGGGCGGCTTCCGTCACCTGTTCACCGCTATGATCAGCCTGTTCAACATCTGTAAGCAGCTCGACCAAAGCAGCCAGATCGTCGTGCAAATCGAACCTGCGATAGATGGGAGCACCGCTAGATTCATGCATCAAGAGTAGCCTCCTTCTGAAAACGTGAGTTATCTCATTCTTATCGTCTATATATACGCTCCACAAATCGCGATAGCTCACAAACCAGAAGATAGACCAGCCATCACCTCTACTTCGCCACCCAGCCGCAATCCACGAGCAGGTCGCTGCCCGTGATGAATGAGGCCGCGTCGCTCGCCAGGAAGAAGACGGTTTCGGCGATCTCGCGTGGGTCGGCCCAGCGCTTGAAGGCCTGTTCAGCCTCGCGCTCTCGTTTCACCTCTTCGAAGGGCCGACCGCTGCACTGCGACTCCAGGGTGACATCCGAGCGCAGCATGGGTGTATCAACCGAGCCGGGGCTGATCGAGTTCACCCGAATGTTAGCCTCGGCCAGTTCCCAGGAGAGCGCGCGCGTGAAAGACAGCAGCGCGCCCTTAGTGGCACCATAGATCGCGTGGTCTGTCTGACCGACATGCCCTGAGACGGAGGCCATATTGACGATGCTGCCGCGACCCTGGCGGCGCATGTAGGGTATGACATGCTTGCAGAGCAGGAATGTGCCCCCCAGGTTCACGTCAACGACGCGTCGGTAGTCTTCCCAGGTCGTCTCAAGCAGCGGCTTGACCAGCACGATACCCGCGACATTGAGCAGGGTATCGATGCGTCCAAAGCGCGCATACACGTCCGCTACCGTGGCCTGGACACTGGCCTCATCGACGATATCACAGCGGTAAAAGTGACAATGCCCTCCGGCCTGCTGGATCTCGCTACAGACCTGATCTCCGGCGGCGAGTTTATCGAGGGCTGCTACCGTGTAGCCGCGCTCGGCGAACAGGCGTGCGGTGGCGGCGCCGATGCCCTGCGCCATGCCGGTCAACAGGGCCACGCGCGCTGTCTGCTGTGTTGCACTCATCTTATGCTCCCATCCCCAGTATGCTACGGGTCTCTTCAGCGCTGGCGATCTGCCGGCCCTGGCGCCGCGCCAGATCGGCCACGTCGGCCACCAGTTCGTGCGCGGCCGCGACTCTACCATCAAGATACGCGTAATCTTCGGTGCCCACGCGTACATGGTCGCCGTTGCGGATGGCCGCGGTCAGGATGGTTTTCTGTTCTGGCCCCATAATACTGACGTTGATCACGCTCCCCGCCGGCATCAAGCGGCGCCGGTACAGGTACTCCTCCAGCGTTGGCGGCGACCACGAGCCGCCTGGCCAGCCAAAGAACAGCGTCGCGAAGTAGGGCGCAGGCAGCAGGCCTTTGTCGATCAGGTACTGCATGTTCCAGATGGAGCCGGCGTGCCAGACCTCCAGTTCAGGCTTGACGCGGTACTGGTTGCAGAGATGCATATACTCTTCCAGCTCTTCGCGCGGGTGAAGCACATGCACATCCAGCCCCACAAAGGCCTCATCGTGGTGGCTGACAATCATCGAGATCATATCGGCATGCTCGGTCCAGACCTCCATGCGTTCGGGGATCGGCAGGCTCGACATGCCGCACTGCACCACCAGCGCGGTCTGCTGGCGGACGGCATGAATCACCCCGGTCCACATCCCCTGGGCATGCGTATGAAATATGCGCGCCCCCGCCTGCTCGCACAGCCTGGCCTCAGCGGCGATCTCCTCCACAGTGTGCGGATAGGGGACCGCCGGCTCCAGCCAGCAGATATTCGGCGTCGCGGTAATAATCAAAGGTTCCATGGTGATATCTCTCTCCTCTACATCCCCGTAGGGCGCGTTATCTGTTTGGCACTTTGAAGGCCATGACGATGATACTTATGACAAAGAATATAGCTGAAACTACAAAGAACGCAATGAAGCTGCCGAACGTGGGCGCGCCTCGAAAGTTCAGGATCAGGCCAAAGAGCGGGGGCGCGGCCCCATTGGCTACGCCTACCGCCAGGTTAGCATAGGCCATATATTTGCCGGCCTCTTCAAGCGGCACAAGGTCGCTGGTGAGCGCGGTATCCACGCTCAGGATCACGCCATTGGCGGCTCCATAGAATGATGAGAATGCCAGGAAAACGACGAAGGTCCGTGCGAACGGGAACAGCAGACCAACTATTGTGGCAATCACGACCGAGATGATGATGATATTCCTACGCCCAAGTTTGTCCGAAAGATAGCCGGCCAGCAACGCGAAGATGACAGCGACCACCAGGTTGAGCAGGCCCGAAATCTGGATGGCGGTCGCTAGATCCTCCGTTTTGGTGATGTGGAGCACGCCCTCTATATAATACACGCCGAAAAATTGGAAGCCGGAGACGCCCATGTAGATCATAAAACTGCCCAGGACAAACCACCAGAACACGCTGATGCCAGGGCGACTCTTGATATGGAACATTTCGACCAGCACCTGCCATACATTGAGCCGTGTCGCCTCCAGGAGCGGCTTGTCTAAGCGCCGCATGGCGAAGGCGTTGATCAGCGTCATGCTGGCCAGCAAGAAAGCGATCAGAATGTAGGCCGCGCTTTGCAGGTGTGCCGCGAACATGCCGGTGATCACACCGACCCCGATAGCCGAACCGATCAGCGTGAAGACGCCCTTGATGCCCGCGCTGATGCCTCGCTGCTCTACCGGCACGAAATCGGCCAGCGTAGGCTGCCAGGCTCCCGAGGAGACATTGGTGAAGATCTGCATGCCCACATACGCTATGACGACCGTGGACAGTGAAAGCGGCACGAAGACGGGCAACAGGATGAACGGCAGCGTCAAGACCATGCCCCAGATCATCATGGGCCGGCGGCGCCCGAAGCGGCTTTTTGAATGGTCGCTGACGATACCAGCCATGATATTGACGATCACCGCGATGCCGATGGCCACCCCGGCAAGCACACCCACGGCGATGCCCTTGGTCGCTTCAGAGGTGACGGCCTGTACCTGCACCGGCAAAATAAAGATATTGTACGCGAGCCAGACAAGGTTGGCTCCCAGGGCAAAGGTACTCGTGAGAATGAGGGTGGGTACGGATAATCTTCGCGTAGGTACGGCCATCTCTGAAATTGCGGACATCCAATCCTCCACAGCTTTTCATGGAGGGACGCTGCTGGCCTGCGTCCCTCTGCTAGCTCTGCTGGCCTGCCGGCCTGCGCTCCCCAGATGCTGTGCTACAACAGCAATTTTTGCAATTTCAGCAGATCTTCCTGCGCGCCCTGAGCCTTGATCTTGCGCATCATAAAGGCGGTCATGGGGTTGATCTTCTTGTCCATGATCCCGGCCAGCACGTCGGTATTAGCGATGGCCTTCATGTCAGGATTGGGGATCGCGGCCTCCTCAAGGGTGGCCTGCCCATTCACCACGGTCATCAGAAACGTCTGCTTCGTATCGGGGAACTCAAACTGTAGCGTTTTGGTGAAATCTTTGAAAGATTCATGCACTTTGGGGTCTGCGAAACGGTCGCGGACACGCTCTAGATATGGGAGGATATTGGTCATACCGCGTGGACTCCTTCCAATAGATACGTATTGGGACAATCAAAACTAGAAAGATCGCACTACAGAGAGACAGCTTTGCCTTGAGCAATAGACGCGTAGGCCGCTTCCGCCACCTGAATGGCATGGTAGCCATAGTATGGGTCGATGCGCGGGGGCCGGCCTTCGAGGATGGCGCGCACAAAATCCTGCACTTCGGCCACGATCGAGAAGTATTTCCAGGCCAGCGGCTCATAGGCAACCTCCGTCAGAGGGGTGCCTTCAACATCATCGGGCCCCTTGAAATGCACAACGGTGGGATTCACCAGGTGATCCACAATCAGCGATCCCAGGCTACCATGCACCTCCAGCCGCTCGGTCCAGGGCGCTTCCACGATACAACTCTGCGTGGTTTCAAAAACCGCCCCATTGGCCAGGTGGCCAATGGTTATCGCGTGATCATCGACCTGGCTCTCAGGGATAACCTTGTAGGCAAAGGCCTGGATATCGCGCACACCGCCAAAGAGCCAGCGCATCAAATAGAACGAATGCACGCCCGAATCGAGCAGCACCCCCTGATTTTCAGGACTGCCTACCCAGCTTGTCTCGCTTCTAATACGCGCGACCTCGC
>JBDTHH010000294.1:0-10745 GCA_039937055.1 Ktedonobacteraceae bacterium
GGGATCGCCTGTCATCCTGCCGAATGAGGAATCTCCCATTTCGTGTACGGGCGCCGGCGAGCGGCGCCCTTCCCCTTCCACCACAAATCATCATACAATGTACACAATAGACACGATAGGCACATCCTAAAAACCAACAACCAGCATGGAGGCTCACCCGGATCATGATCAGAATAGTGCTCTTCGACGTTGACGGCGTGCTGGCGAATGGCGAACCCTTCAGCAAGCGTTTAGCACGCGACTATGAGATCACGCTGGATATGACCGCGCCATTCTTTCAGGGACCCTTCACCGCGTGCCTGACAGGCAACGCCGACCTGAAACAGGAACTCGCAAGCTACCTGCACCAGTGGGGCTGGCCGCACTCGGTCGATGCCTTCGCGGATTACTGGTTCAGCAGCGAACATGCCATCGACGAGCCACTTGTCAACTTAGTGCAACGCTTGCGCCAGCAGGGCACACGCTGCTACCTCGCCACCAACCAGGAGAGATACCGCACGGAATATATCCTCACACACATGGGCTTCGCTGCGAAGTTTGACGGCATGTTCTCCTCGGCCCATGTGGGACATACCAAGCACACCACCGCCTTCTTTGAGCACGTCCTGCGCGAGCTTGGCGATGTTCAGCCGCAGGAGGTGCTGTTCTGGGACGATACCCCCGCTATCGTCGCCACCGCCAGGCAAGCCGGCCTGCACGCTGAAGTCTACCACAACTTCGCGGATTTCGAGGAGAAGATGCTATTATGGTTCCACAGAACAGACCCAGGCGACGCCCTTACCTGATTATCCTGGATATCTTTGTGTGCCTGCTATTCGAGTTGATCGGCTGGACCGCTGGTGTGGTCGCGGCCTTCGGCTCGGACTCGCTCGCGGCAACCCATGATCCAGCAACTCAGACGGCAGTATTGATTTTCGCCGGTATTGGCCTGCTCTTTTGCATTATCCTTCCCGCTCTGTACCTGTTCCTGCGCTACAGGGTACGTCGCTAAGAAGCGCTGCTTTACCCTGGCTCTCTAAAAGAAGGACAAGCCGTTTGTTCTATTTTCTTCCAGTTTCACCTTAAAGGATGGAGAGCCGCCACGCGTCAAGCCTGCACCCGCGCGATAAAGTCGCGCAGCTACGAATGGGGAGACCCCATTACTCATCTATCCCATGCAGTATGGTCTCCAACATGGTCGCCTGCGTATCATCCGGCTGGTTCTTGCCCGCGTATTGCTGGCGCAATTGCAGCAGGCGCAGCACCAGGACGAGGTGCCGATTGACCGCCAGCTCGCGTTCGCCGGGCTTCAGCGTGTGCGGCTCGTTGGCCTGAAGCAGGGCGATGATGCGCTCCTCCAATACGTCTATCCAGCGCTGGACATGCCTCATGACGTCCTGCTGGCATTCCTGTTCGGTCAGGGGAATATCGAACATGGGGGTATCTCCTTTTGTAGTGCTAATCGCGCGTTCTCCATCAGCGCATGCGCCGCAGGAGGACGCGCAGGTGGCTTCCGCCCGGCACAATGCCCACGGGCAACACTTCCACAATCTCGTATTTCGGCGCACCGGCAACCGCCGCTGCCGTGGGCGTGACGGTGTCGGCGATGTAGACGGCGCCCGTGAAGTTTGTGCCGAGGGGCGCAACCATCTGCGTATCAGTTCTCTGCGGCAATGCCTGCCCGCTCGCGTCGTAGATTTGTGGATCTATGACCTGCTCAGGCCGCATGATGATCTGCACGGCACTGTAACTATAGCTGCCGCCTGCCAGGTACACTACCACGACGGTCCGCTGGCGCCCGGCGAAGCTGCGCGCCACCAGTTGCAATATATGCTGCATCTTTCGCGTATCAAGTGGCATAGATTCCCTCTCTTTCACAGTTGTGGTAACGCTGCCAGCCTACACGGGCGAGGCAAGCCATAGCCCCTACGCGGATTGGAGTCTATTTCATGTAGGGGCGCCGCTGGTCTGCGCCCTATTCTCCTACGCGGATTGGAGTCTATTTCATGTAGGGGCGCCGCTGGCCTGCGCCCTACATGCCTGCGCGTTCTCTCCCCGCCTGCGCTCTCCCCGCCTGCGCCGTTGTTAAAACGCCTGCTTCTCGACACCGGACGGGAGAGGCTCCCGGCGATGGTGGGCGAGATGGGTCAGATGCTGCGGCTGGGCGGGGTGACGCGCGTGTGGGTGTCCGTGATGACGCGCGTGTGTGGTGGACGAGGATAGCTGGGCATGGTGGACTACAAGGGGTGAGGCTGATTTCACGCCTGGCCTGCTGCGCTGGGGCGCGGGGGTGAAGGACATGGGGCTGGCTCCTTTCTGATACGCGCTAGCTCTTCGTGGATGTCGAGTTCCTCGCCGGCAAACTGGAACATCAAACGCATGGCCGTCTCATCGCTGACCCAGCCCTGCGCCCTGGCAGCGGTGAGCGCCGAGACCAGCACCTGGGTGGCGCCGGCGAGCATCTGGTGGTCGGCGACCTCGATCTCCGGGAAGATGATGTCGTATTGCGTGTCGATATTCTCCGGCAACGCACCCGCCCGGCGCGCCTCCCGTAGCACGCGATCCAGGATAGCACGCAGCATCGCGCGCATGATGTGCTGGCGGCGTTGAAATTTGAGCTGCGTCGGCAGCCCCATCTCGGCGGCGGTCGCGCGCGTCCCGTTGCTACCATCGGATAGATAGTGCTCCGGAAGCTGTGCGCCCACGGCCACCATCAACTTGATGGCCCTGCCATCCTCGGCGGCCTCGCTGGCGTTGATCTCCGGCCTGACCGCCGACCAGGTCTCGGCCTCGTTGTGGATGATGACGCTGCCCGGCTCCGGCGGATACGAGTATTCCATCTTCTTGCGCTCGATGGTCTTGCGGTCCGCGCCCTGCAACTGCACATCCCACAGAAACGCGCCCTTGTACTTGTTGATGCGCACGCGGTCGGTGAGCCAGTCTTTGTAGCGTCGCAGCCATGGCAGCACGGTCGACAGGTCACTTCTGCCGCGTTTGGCATTGGAGACCTTGTTGATGGTGAACTGCATGACCTCTTCCCCCGCCTTGAACCACTCGCCCTCGAAGTTTTGCCGGTCGCCCGGCAGCATGGGTGCGGGATCTCCAGGCAGCGTGGCGCTGGGACCGATGGGGCGCCGGTGGAAACGTAGCGGCGTCTCGATATCCTGTGGGTCGGTCTCGATCTGGTCGATGAGCGAGGGGTCCACCTGCCTGACCTTGACGCGCCCATCGTAAGGGTTGACGAAGAAGCGCACGAACTGCTCACCATATAGCGCCAGCTCGGTACATAGATCATAGACACGCGTCTCCATATGGTTGTCAGGCTCGTGCCAGAAGTCCAGCAATACACGCTGCACCTCCGGCTCGCGCGCCGCTATGGTAACGCCCTTGCCCATGACGAAACTGGTGGTGATCTCGATGATGGCAAAGGCCAGCGGATTGGCGTTGTAGGCCTCGTAACACTGGTTGTGCAACTCAAGGTACGTTGAAGCGATAACATCTTTCTGGTACCAGTTATCGGAGAGGCGCCGCCAGAAGTAGTCTTCCTCGCTGCCAGTCGCCAGCCTGCCCCAGTACCAGTCCTCCTGGGTAGGGCTGGATGCCATGGCGGTGGGGTTGATCTGCTCTTGAATGCGCGGCGCGGGGCTATCTGTTAGCGAGGCTGGTCGTAGCCAGCGGAGAAATGTGGGAAGAGGCATAGTAGACTCCTGAGGGTGGTTGTGACGAAGGTTGGGCTATAGGAAGTGGGGGAAGGCTAAGGAGAGGAGGCAAAAGCGACGGGCACGGGTACGCGTCATCACTTGTTAACAAGTATACTTGCAAGCAAGCGAGCTGTCAAGTCCGAGGCGAAGTTGAGAATGGGTATCAAGGTTTTGTTTAAGAAAGACTTTGTTTGACCCAGCAAAATGCTGTACAATATTCAGCATACATATGGTATCGAAGAAGTGTATTGAAGACAAAATGTTATAGGGGGAATAGTGCGAAACAAACCCAAGAGATGTCGATCTACGGCAGACACTGAGTAGTTAGGTGAGAAGCTTTTCATGGGAAGTCTCAAGGACATGAGGGGATCAAGCGGCACGAGGCCATTGAGCTTTATCATGCCATGTTCTTCTAGAGAGGTGGCTTTTGAGGAGGTGAATAGTGTTTCCTCCTGATCCAGAATCTGTCGCACAAAGCGAGACCCAGGTCGAGATCACGGACCTGGGGGGACCTTCCGCATTTAACAAGGTCTCAAAGAAGTTCATACAAGGGAAACGGATATTTTCATTCCACAGACGCACCTGGATGACTCTTGCCACTGTTGTGGGTATCGTGGTTCTGGGAGGCATCGTTTTGGGGAATGTATGGTATCAACCAAAGAAAGAACCAGTAAACGACTTACCGCACATCCAGTATCCCGTCTCGTTGTCTGTCGCTGATGGAGTCTGCTATGCGACGGCAACGAATGGGGTTGTGACGGCACTTCGGATCCGTGATGGATCGCTGCTTTGGCACCATACGGATGCGAAGACAAATGAAGCAACAGCCACGGTCATCGATGGGATCGTCTATCTTGTCCCACTCTACCCTAACGACCCAACTGCCACCACTGGGACCGTAGAGGCCTTGCGGGCCAGTGATGGAGTCCCACTCTGGTTTCGTACCCTTCCCAGAGATTCTCGGACGCTCTTCCACCTCACCGTGGTGAACAACGTCGTCTACATTCGGTCAGTAGCGAACACCATCGATGCTTTCCGGACCAGTGATGGGTCTTTGCTCCGGCACTACACGGCGCAGACGCCTATTGTCTCAATGGCTACTGATGGGACGGCCTTCTATGTACTGACTCAAGATGGTCATCTCTCTGCACTACGCGCACGTTCTGGTTCCACAATCAGGATGTCTACCACGCTTATCCCTCCTCAGTCATCCATCTCAGTCGTGGCGGATAGTATGATCTTCATCACGCTACACGATGGCGGGATGGAGGCATTGCAGGCGAGTACAGGCGTTTTGCTTTGGCACTCTTCCCCAAGCGTGCCTGCTTTGGCATTGTCTCCACAACCATTCGTTATCAATGACATTGTGTATACACTGACTCAGGATGGTCATCTCTTCGCACTACGTACAAGTTCCGGTTCTACGATGTGGCACAGCACGCTTTCGATGCGCGACGGACCTCCTTCCCTGTTTGCGTTAGGGGATGTCATCTATATTGAGATGGCCGATGGCAGTGTGGACGCAGTGAGCGCACGCTCTGGCTCTATTCTCTGGCATCATCAAGGTGGAGCAGAAGGGACGTGGGTGTTGCTGACGGCCACGGAATCTGTGGTCTATCTGGCCTCCATCGCTGGAATGAATGAGCTTGGAAGTATCACGGCCTTGCGGGCCAGCGATGGCAAGAGCCTCTGGCACTCTACTCCATCTACACATGCAACGCAAGTCATACCGGCGGTGGCGGAGAGCCTGGTCTTGCTTCCCTTGCAAGATGGAAGTATCAATGCTTTACGTACCGAGAATGGCTCTTTACGCTGGCATCATACCATGGACAATTAACACATGCCTTTCCTTTTCAGCTATGCATCAAGCATCATGGAGATTACTAGCCTGCCCTCTGCCCACCTAATCAGCTAAGCGCCCAACATCAACATACACATCTTTTCCTTTCTTGAAAGGATACACTTCTTTCTTGGCGATCATTGGATCCAGCATTTGCTTTATAGCATTCTGTTTCTCCAGAACGTCGCTCAGCGCCACCTTCTCGCCATTCTTCAAATAGAACGTGCAGAAGTTGGTAAAAAAGGGTAACAAGCCTGGCGCATAGACGACTTTTTCGATCTGCTCCCAACGAATGATATCGAGTGACGAGTGGATAAAAATAAAGCCCCCGGTGTAAATATGCAGGCGCACATTGCGTGAAAGAATACGCGGGAGGATAAAAAATAGGCTGAAAAGAACCATACCAATGAGGTACCGGATAGGCTGTATGCCGCTTTGTAGATCAAGTACAGGGAGGAGTACCACCAAAAATACCCAGGCAAGATGCTTCAAGGTAGCTGTCTGGGGCAGGCTACGAAAACCTGAGCGATACGTGCCAAGCGACGTCCCCAACCGGTACTCTGCTCCCAATGTCTGCGCTTCGGCAGGATCTTTTGTCGCCAGATACTGTCTCTGATCTTGATAGAGCGATTTCGCGGCCTGCTGGCGTTCTGCCTGCTCGTCTTTGGAGCGTTCAACCTGGCGTTCGAGATCCACGGCCTGCTCGGAGTCTTCAGGGGATCTGGCAAGCTGAGCTTTGAGTTCAATTTCCTCGGCAAGTTGCGGGAGGTCAGTGATATATTTGCTTAAGGTGATATCCTCTCTATTGGTATCTAGTAAGGACACCACATACGGCAAATTCGTGTCCCTGCGGTCGATTCGCGCGATCCCTTCCCAGCGCACAGCCTCGCTTGAAGAGGGAGTATGTACAATAAAACCTGACTCGCATATGTAGACGGTCATATTGGGCGCTCGCTCAAACACCAGCAGGAGCATCTTCTCCTCTTACTGGTCAGGCGTTTTTGTTTCCTGCTTTCCTATTGCGCTCCTATCCTCAGAACGCGTCTGGATAAACCAGATAAGCGCCAGCCCTGCCGTCAGCCCAATAAGCATACCAATAGCACTGATCGGCTGCTGAAGGTTGATGCCGACACTGATTAACGCGATCAGGGCTACCAGCGCGAGCCCAATCAGGCTCGCGCCTACACCATACTTCACATAATACGCCCGTTCTTCCTGTCGCTCTTCCGGCTCAATTAGGATCTGCGCCTGCTCCTTATGGATACGCGCTTTAGAGATCAGGGAGGCTCCCAGGGCCGCCACTACGCCCACGACAAACGTGGCGAACTGAATGTTGTTGTAGAGAGACGAAATCATGGCCTACCTCTTTCGCATGCGTCGTTCTAGCGTCAGGCTGTGGTTCTCATTATGATGACCATTGGCAAGCATAACACATCCGAAAAGTATAAAGTAAATAATGTGAAGCGTGGCTCTGGCACGAAGCATGCGCACTGCTTAGGCCCTACGGCATGTCTATGTGAGCAACTGCCGCAGTTCCTCCGTCATCTGCTGGACAAGCTCAGGTCTGCCGTGCAACTGGGCCGGGGTGGTCTGAAAGAGCGCGATGCGCCACGCGCCAGCATGCCTGACAGCAATCAGGGTCTGAACCGCGTTAAGCGCAGGCTGGATGTCCGACTGGCCATGCGGGATCATGCCGACAATGGCGCGGAGCATAGCAACTTCGGCGCTCAAAAGGCGTACATCCCTCACTTTGCCTACATAGGCGCCCGTGAGATGGTTGGCGAAGATACGCTGAAGCTCGGCTGCAATCTCCGCCTGCCCGTTGAGCTGGCTTCCATCGAAACCAATGGCATCGCCATCTTCGGCGAACGAAGCGGCAAAGGCATCAGCGCTGCGCCTGTTCCAGCTATCCAACACATCTTGATAGAGCGCGCGAACCTCAATCTCATCGGGAGAGAGTGCGTCTTGCGGTCGAGATGGTGTGGTACTCATTAGCGGTTCCTCCTTTTAGATCGGTCATGTCTTCAACCGGAAACTTCTCATTGAACACATTGCACCATCAAGTATACCCAAAAGCGCACATAGAAACTTCTCCCATCTTGCTCCCTAACCTCATCTCCCCTGGTTACGGAGTTGTCACATTTTTCGCTTTCTGGTGACTTACTTTAATGAGAGAATTTACAGGAGAGGAGAGTGGTATGCTGCCAACAGAAGATAGCCACCCGGCGGCCGATCAGGAGGCGCTGTTTGATCGTTATTGTCCCGCGATCTTCGCGTATCTGCGCGCGCGCACATCCTCGCGTGAAGATGCCGAAGACCTGGCCCTCGATGTGTTTGCCGCCGCTTTAGAGAATCCCTCCTTACCTACATGGAGCGGGATCAGGCAACTCGCCTGGTTGAAACGTGTGGCGCGCAACAAGCTGGCGAATAGCTATCGCTACGCCCGGCATCTGCCTACGGTGACATTAGATGAGAGCATCGAGGCTATTCCTGATCCAGATGAGCCAGAACATATATTCCTGCGCGACGAGATGTACGGGCATCTCCATCAATCGATCCAACAACTCCCCCCTTTGCAGCAGCAGATTCTGCTCCTACGCTATGGACACGGCCTTGCTACTGCCGAGATTGCCGTACTATTGCAGAAAAGCGACCAGGCGACACGCCAACTGCTCTCACGCACGATCTGCTTGCTGCGAACGCTCCACCCTGCACAACCCACGACAAAAGGAGAGTAGAGATGAAGAAGCACGAATACGATGATCTCCTTCCTGAAGAGGCCGAGAACCTGGAATATATCCAGCAATTAGAGCAGGCCTATCAAATAACGCCTGAAGATACGCAATCGATTCGTCGTATACGAGAACGCTGGCTCAATTTACATTCGTCATCTCGACCGCTCTCAACACAGGAGACCCTGCATGCTACAGCACAAGAGACCCAAAAGAAAGGACGCATTATGGAAACGATCCCCTCGCATGAAGCGAAACCCTGGATACGCAGGTTGAATCAGATGGCGGCGGTGCTCATTGTCTTGCTCCTGGTTGGAACCCTGGTGACTGTCTTTGCGCTCATACACACTGACAGAAGTGGCAAACAACCGGTATCAACCAACCCCATAGGCACAGGGCACCAGGCCATAAAGTCCGGTGTAGTGCTGACGGAAGGGCTGCGTCTGTATATGGTTGACCAGCAGGTAGGCTGGGCGGTCGGCGTTGGTCCAACATCCGATAATAACTATGGCTCCGTGTTGCGCACAAGCGATGGTGGCAAGCACTGGAAGGATGTGACCCCACCAGGTCTGCCGGGCCACGGAGTCGACTATCTCTATATCCTGGATGCGCAGACGGTCTGGCTGCCAGTATGGCAGAGTGGGCCAGTAGGACAGATGGCCACTATTAAATGGCTCTACCGCACCTTTGATGCTGGAGCATCGTGGCAGCATTTCGCCTGGCCTGGCAAGGGCGACAATGCGAATAGTATGACGTTCATTGACCGGAATCATGGCTGGGTGGTTGATACCCCGCTTGCATTTACCACTTTTCCGCCCCAGAATAACACGCCAGTTGCTGCTAGAAAGCTCACCCTTCTGCATACCAACGATGGGGGCAAGACATGGCAGAGTGTTGGTCTGCTGACTATGCCTGGAGGAGAGGACGAGCTACAGTTCCACGATCAGCAAACAGGCTGGGTGACCAATCAAACGGGACTGTATGTGACCCACGATGGGGGCCGGAGCTGGCAGCCGCAAGCATTGCTCGATGCACAAGGGCACAGAGAGAAAGTGCAGCCTGGTACCCCAGCACGGCCCATGTTTCTCAATGAGCAAACCGGATATCTTCTGGCCGGTGACAACTCGTCCGGCGGGAAGTGGTCTGTGTATATGACCCAGGACGGCGGGCAGACATGGAAGGTAGATGGCGCGCTACCGGATGTAGATATACGCGCCCTGCTCGATGCTCGGCATATATCGGGGTCCGGCCTTGATGGCAGTAGTAATGACATCATCCTCTTGCTCACATTGACGAATGGACAATGGAAGATCACTCGCCTCAACCAACCATCGGCCCAGGGCGGGATCGTCGATTTTAGCTTTTCCTCCGCGCAGTGGGGAGTGGCTTTAAGACAACGCGCAAATCGTAGCTTTGATGTCTATCAGACCGACGATGGAGGCAAAAGCTGGCGCAAGGTCGGCTCCTTCCCAAAGGGTGGCTGATGGCGAAACAGCGCGCCTGTTCATGAGAACAGACTTATCCGCAACTATCCAGCACCATTTTATCAGCTACGGGAGAGAGTATTCAGACGGATCTCTTTCCCGGCTGCTGATAGTTGGGCCTGGCCGTGAAAACGTGGGGAGCATATTTCTGGAGTTCCTGAGCAAATTCACGTTTGCGCCAGTGCCAGCCGAGACGGATAATATGGTAGCTATCGTAGGGACTAGAAATGGGACCTGCATGAGGAATGGAGGCAAAGGACAATTGAGGGAGTGAGGAGAATTTGATAGCCGGGCAGTGTTCGCGGATGCCCTGAACTATGGGCATCCGCGTGGCTGCGTCACGAAGTTGAAGGGCATCACTCGTTCCACCCGTTCGGGGAAGGTTGACAATGCGCGAGATATTGTCCCAGGGCGTGTAGAGGGTGTAGTAGAGACTGTAATAAATAAGGCCATCCGGGGAAGAGGTGAGGCGAGCTATGCCGTAGAGGCGTGCCATGACGAAGGTGAAGATGGCGATGCCAAGCAGAATCAGGCAGGCTATGAGGACTCTAAAGAGAGAGAAGCCTTGTTTTATTAATATATCTAGCAGCACTACTATTGCTATAAAGGCGTAGCTACCACCCAGAACAGGGACGATGAAGGGAGGATTGATTTGATAGGTTTTCTGATCGGGACTGGCAGTGGTATGCTCCGGAGTGTTGGTCGTTTCTGGCATGATAATAGCTCCTATTTCCAGGCTATGCATAGTACTATCGCTACAAACAGACGCTCGAATTGCATAGTGTACGAGTGAGTTACACGATGTCGAACTTCCTCATCCTGGTTCCTCCTGTCTTCTTTCCTGTATTTTACACGGCCCTCCTGTCTTGCGGGATACATCTTGCGTCATGATTTATCCTCATGATTACTCTCCACTAAACCTGGCTTAACATGCAGGTGCTACCCTTAACTATGGATAACACAACTATCGAGTAAACGCTAGAGCCTATAAGGGACCAGGGAAGCACAT
>JBDTHH010000295.1:0-8533 GCA_039937055.1 Ktedonobacteraceae bacterium
CGGGCGAGCGGACGCAGTCCTGTGCCGTGAGAACACGACGATACCAGGGAGCGGTCAAGCACCTACCTGTTGGAATGCTGCCCCAGTTCCCGGCTCTAGGAGTTCTGCTTTAACCAGTGGCGGAGGGTAGCCGCAGTGAGCAGGATATGTCCCGCCTGGTATCCTTGCCGAGGGGACCGCTTGTACACCCGCAAGGGTGCCTTACGGTTGGGGTGTCCGTTCAAAACACCCCCGCCTGCGGGCGGCGTTCTTTCCTCCCACCCCTTGAAAGGGGCAGGTCCCCAGAACGGAGTTTTTATGGAATCGCCACCAATGTGGCGTGAATGGCTGGGAGAACTGATCAGCAACCCCCGGGAGCGGCAGCGGATCACACGGGTAGTGGGAGTGCATCCTATCACCCTGGTTCGTTGGGCCACGTCCAAGTCAACACCTCACCGCGAGTATCTGCGCCCGCTCCTTGATGCGGTAGCGCCCATTCCTGGGAGTCAAACGTTTCTCGAATCGTTTCAAGAGGAGTTTCCCCATCATCTTGCTGAAAGCGGGGCAGCATACGATAGCCTGCAAGAGATCTCCTCGGCGTTTTATGCGCAGGTGATCTCTACATATACGAGCAGTCTGCCGATTCTACGAGCCTCGACGATCTGCACGCTTATCTTGCAGCAGATGCTTGACCATCTTGATTCCTCGCGCCTGGGCATGAAGATTGTCGTCGTCCGCTGCGTTCCAGCACAACCCGAACAGAAGGTACGCAGTCTGCGCGCGATCGTAGGGCGGGGAACGCCTCCATGGGAAAGCCATCTAGAGGATCATATCCACTTCTTAGGGGCTGAATCGCAGGCAGGTCATGCCATATGTTCAGGCCATGCCAATATTATCGGGAGTCACGTGGTAAAAATGGAGCAGTTCCCGGCCCATTACAATACCTACGAAGAGAGCAGCATGGTCTACCCCTTGATGCTCGCGGGTCGCATTGCCGGCTGTCTCTGCCTCTCCAGTACGCAGCAGCATTATTTTAACGAGCCGCGCCTGGACCTTGTCCGGCTCTATGGCGAATTGCTGATGCTGGCATTTGAATCCGACGCGTTTTATGATCTGGAGCAGATAGAACTGGGGATCATGCCGCCTGGCTTCAGGCAACAAAGATATCTCGCAAGTTTTCAGCAAAGCGTTGTCCAGCATATGCTCCAGGCAGCCCGGAATCATGAAATCCTCTCGCGACCACAAGCAGAGAAGATGGCCTGGTGGGGGATCGAGGATGCACTGCTACGCCTGGCCTTCAAGCAAGGAGAGGAGGAGAACACAGACGAATCGGCATAAGATGGCGATCCTTCCAGCGACCGGCATGACGGAAATCCATCCACCTGAGGGCTGCATGTCACGCTATAATATCTACAGACGACATCACAGCGAAAGGATTTCCTTCTAACTTATGACAAGCGATAGACAGTCAACCCCAGGAGCGGGATCAGCGGCGACAACCCAGCCACTGACGCTGGTGGTCAACGGAGAGGCCTACCAGGCAGAGGTGCAGCCACAGGAAATTTTTCACGAGGCGCTGGAGCACGCTCTACCGGAGGGGCTACTACGGGGACACCGCATACGCATTAGCACGCCGGCCGGAGACGAGGTTTTTCCTGATATGTTCATCGGCGAGAGCGTCACGCACTTCAAGACAGACACGTTTCACATCGAGGCCCGGTCGCTGCCAGAGGTAACGACGGGAGGCGTGCAGCGCACATGGACCAACTTTGGCTTTGATCACCTGGCAATTACTGTGGCCGACCGGGAGGATGCTAAGGAGTTTTTCAGCGAAGTGCTGGGTATGACGGTTGTGCGCGATGATCGCCACCAGACGGTGCTCACCACCGGGAACACTGCCCTGTTCTGCTTCGGAACGGAGAAGGCGCCGCTCTCGGATGGGTTGCCCAGCCGCTGGCATCACCTGGGCTTCGTCGTTGATAACCTCGACGCCGCCTATCATCACCTGGCCCACCATGCACAACTACGCCGCGAACGTGCCGGCGCGGGTTCCGGCTCCATTGCCTCGGACTTCGTGTTGCTGGAGCGCAATGAGCGCTGGTCCCTCTATTGCCATTACCAAAACGGTGATACGCGCCTGATGATCCAGCTTTCAGAGATCAAGCCGGAGAACCGGGGCTTCATCAATGCCAACCACTTCAGCGACCATATGTACGACTATCTCAGCGGCCGGTACGGAGTGCGCTTCGAGAGCGATCAAGAAGAAGGTTAATGCGAGACCACACCTGAGACAAAGAACGCCAGGATGATCAACCAGCTAATGATGAACGCAATGAGCAGGCGGATGGTCCAGCCAGAGACGAAGTGGCTCAGGCGACGCTGCACCAGCGATGGATGCTGCTGAGTATGTGTGCTAGATCCATTGGTGGTCATAGAGACTCCTCCTTTCTATCCCAAATCATGGCCTCCTGAGCAGAAACGTTTGGGGGGCCACGGTATCTATACTATTCATTAGGGTACAACGAGGAGTATCACTATTGTTAACGCCTATAGCCTTTTGCCTCTAGCAGCGCGACAAACGTCGCACTCACACATAGCGCGCAGTTTTTCATAGGTATAAATGCCGGTCTTATGTCCATCTTCCCAGACGGGGGTCAGACCGTAGCGCCCAACCGGCTCAATGTTGACGAGTGTCGTCTCCTCAGTACTCAGGCTCTGCCTGTTCTGCAGCATACCGGGCTGGTCGCCTTCCCCGGCGCACCAGGCGCAGGGACAGGCCCAGCGCAAGGACTCCCAGCCGTGAAGGCTCTCATGGTCATCGCTCCAGGTGAGGATCAGCCTGCGCTGCTCTTCATCGAGCAAAAACGACGTTGGCGATGGATGATCGTACGGCATCTCTATCTTACCTTTCAGGAAATGAGCAGGGATTGAATGGAATTACGCCAGAAACTAAACTCTATTATATGCCGTTCTGGTACTATAGTCCATATAGAGAAACAGTTATATTTATCATGGAGTCCCTTGTCGGCCGCAGGCAGCCAGCGAAACGCACGTTGCGCGTGTAGGGATAAGCATAGGTGTACCCTGCTATCGTGAGGGTGTGTATTATAAAAATGGATACATCGTTCCCCGCATTTTAGGGGATAGACTGCACTCAATGCAGTTTATTATAATGAGCAAAGTCCATCTATGCTGGCATACACAGACAACATGAAAGAGTTGGGAGAAACACACTATGGAGATGTTGCTAGTAGGAGTGATCATTTTCCTGCTGGTCGCTGCAGCAGGGGTCCTGCTTGTCCTGAGGCTACAGAAACACTATATGGAGCAGGCGCGGAGCCAGCAGGAAGCCTGGGAGCGCGCCCTGGAGAGTCGCCTGCGCAGTTGGGAGCAGCGGCACGAGAAGATCAGCGCCGAGCTGGAGCAGAGTCTATTGCAGCACATCGAGCAGGCAAAAAACAGCTTCGCGCGCCAGCATACCAGAACCGTCACCCAACTGGGGATTGAGCTTGAGCTAAGCAAGCTTCCGAATACAGATGAGACACCGATCATCATGAACCATGATGGCAGGGCTTCCGGACTGCCCGCGAACTGGCGCCCGGCAGCATTGTACCGCGCGAACCTTGTCAAGCATGACCTCTCGCATCGCTACCTGGGGCGCGCCGACCTGCGTGGCGCGCAACTGATGGGGGCCAACTTCTACATGGCCGATCTCTCTGACGCCTGTCTCGTGGGGGCTAATCTCTCGGAGGCCGATCTCTCGGGTACGAACCTCGCGCGCGCCGACCTGCGCAATGCCACCCTGGCCGGCGCGAGCCTGCTGGTCGCCGACCTGCAAGGCGCCAACCTGACAGGGGCCGATCTTACGAATGTCCGCCATCTCACCGCGGAGCAACTGCGCACGGTCGTCTACGACGATCCGCCCCTCCCCCAGCCAGAACCCGTTGTTGAGGATACCCAGAATACCCAGTTGCGCATGAAGGCCATTCGCCCGGCGACAGCGCCACCCCGGCAGATTCCAACTCAGGTAGAAAAGACCGCACCGGTGCCATCCATCAGGCGAGCGGATGTCCCTGACACAGAGGACATCCTGGCTCCACTGTCATTTGAGGAGGTAGAAGAGGAAGATATGCAACCAACAATAGAGAACGTGGCAGTACAGGCGAGCGTAGCCAGACTTGCCAATGGATACGAGACATCCGCAGAAACCACCAACCCCTCAGAAGCGGAAGAGGAGATCCCTCCAGTCTCTGACCATCAAGAAGTGACCGGGCTTACAGAGACGCCAGACCCGCTAAGTGAAACGTCAATCACTAGCGAAGCACCGATCGCTCTGGTGGAGGAACCAGCAGCAACAGACGCGATGGTAGCAGCAACACCGACCGTGATACCCGCGGATCTCTCAGAGACGCTGGCCTCCACGCGCGATATGCCAGCACCCGGCGCTGGGGAGGTCGCCGAAACAGGCAGCGAGATAACAGACAGCGATGTTCCAGAGGAAGGTGAGCCGCAAGGCTATGAGATAACAGGGAGCAATGTTCCAGAGGATAAGCTTCAGGACGATGAGAAAGGTGGCCAGGAAACAGCAATGGCTGGCGAGCCAGAACTGGAAGCGACGAACGGACCACTGGAGGGACCTCTCATGCTATCGGAGCTGGATATGCAGCCTTTTGTCAGCCGCCTGCTCAACGATCTGCCTCCATCATCCCAGGTATCCAATGGCAGCTTGCTCGACCCGGAGGTCACAGACCTTCTGCTCGTGCGATCTCCCAAGGGCGGGTCGTAGGTCGCAGGTCTCGTAAAGAGGGCAAACTTTTTGATGGCGAGAATAGAGGAGGGAACAGGCAAAAAGCTACCATCGAAGCTTCTTGTGACTTCGATGGTAGCTTGCTAATCTCCTCGCCCGTTTCTTTCGTATAATTAATTTATGTATGTGTTATACTAAAGCGGCATGTAGGGGGAGGAGCCAGGAGGACAAACAAGGAGAGGGCCTTTCATGAACGATGAACACAACACAGCATTAGCTGGTAAAATCGCGCTTGTAACCGGGAGCGGCCAGGGCATCGGGCGAGCGACGGCGCTGCACCTGGCGCGAGCGGGAGCAGATATCGCGCTTAACTATCGCAGCAACGCCGAGACAGCCGCCGAGACACGGGCCAGCATCGAGGCACTGGGGAGACGCTGCATCGCGGTCCGCGCAGATGTGAGCCAGGAAGAGGACGTGGCGCACCTCTTCGCCGAAGCCAACCAGCAGCTCGGCCCGGTGACGGTCCTGATCAATAACGCGGGCACAACGCGAGATAAGCTCATTTTGCAGATGTCACTCGCCGATTTCGAGCATGTGATGAACACCAACCTGCGTTCGGCCTTTCTTTGCACCAAAGCCGCGCTGCGCCCCATGATGAAGGCTCGCTGGGGGCGCATCGTCAACGTCGCCTCGATCGCGGGCCTGCTGGGGAACGCGGGGCAGGCAAACTACAGCGCATCCAAGGCCGCGCTGCTCGCCCTTACCTTAAGCACAGCGCGCGAGATGGCGAGCCGCAATATTACCGCCAATGCCGTCGCACCAGGCTTCGTTCCCACGGAACTCACCTCGACCATCACGGAACAGCAGCGCCAGATGATGCTTGGCATCACACCGCTGGGACGTTTTGGCACCACCGAAGAGGTGGCAGCGACCATCGGCTTCCTCTGCTCTCCCGCGGCGGGCTACATCACGGGGCAGATCCTGTGCGTTGACGGCGGCATGGCGATGCATATCTAACATGCATATATGCCGGCTCGAACCACAGGTCCTATTACTGAAACAAAATGGGTGCGATTCTTCTCTAAATCGTTATTATTCTTAAAAGAAGGAGGCTACACCCATGGGCCTGATTGAGACGGATGAGACTAATCAATTTACTTTCGAAGCATTCGCGGCACATCCATTTTATACCGGGATCAATCGCGCGCTCGTGCAACAGGCGCTGGCCCATCTCGCCAGCCGGCCGGCCGGCGCGTCACTGACCGTCGTGGACATGGCCTGTGGAACCGGGGCAGTCACGCGCTTGATCGCGGAAGAGCTGACACGGCAGGGCCGCCAGGCACGCATCATTGGCGTTGACCCATCGGCTGAGGCGCTGCGTCGCGCGCAGAAGGGCATGGAGGAGACAGGGTCGCAAGCAGAGTTCATCCAGGGAGAAGCGGATGACCTCTCAAGCATCGTCAACAACGTCGATGCGGTCTTCTTTTGCAACGCCATCCACCTCGTTCCCGACAAGCTGGCCGCGTTCCAGCAGGTAGCTAGCATCCTGGCTCCCAACGGTATTTTTGCCTGTAACAGCGCCTTTTACGAGGGCACCTACGTTGAAGGGACCGAGCGCTTCTATCGTCTGTGGACGCGGCGCGCCGTTGGCTGGCTTAGAAAAGAGCACCCTGAGGTGCATCTTTCGCGCGAAGCCAAGGCCATGGCGATGCAGTGGCTCACCCCGGATGGCTATATCGAGCTGCTCAAGCAGGGCGGGTTCGGACACGTCGAGGCCGCGCAATCAAACGTCAACATTTCGCTGGATGCCTGGCGCGACCTGGGAAATTACTGGCTCTTTATCGAGGGAGCGCTGCCGGGCGCACCCCTGGCCCTGGGAGCCAAAGCCCTGGCCATCGCGGTCTACCAGGCAGGAGAGGAACAGGGGCTGACCGAGGTTGAGCGCACCTGGTTGCAGATCGTGGCCGTCAAAGCGTGAAGATTCCTGAACACAAAGCATGCGCTCGATGTGCTATCATACAGCAGGGTGATTCCTGCTAAAACGTTGGGTCACGAGTCACCCGGAAATAGGAGAGAGTCGCATGCAATGGGCGGTCATTACGGCTGCATTTCTCGCCTCGGCAGTTGAATTCGTTGAAGCCTTCACCATAGTACTGGTGGTAGGGGTAACCATTAACTGGCGCTCGTCGCTGGCCGGCGCGCTGGCTGCCGCCGCGACCCTCGCGCTGATCGTTGGCACCCTGGGAGTCGCGCTGGTCAAATGGGTTCCCATCGATACACTGCGCCTGGTCGTAGGTATTATCCTTATTCTTTTCGGCCTCAAATGGCTCAAAAAAGCCATCCTGCGCTACAGCGGCCTCAAGGCGCTGCATGACGAAGAGGCGATCTTCGAGGAGACTATGGCGGAGGTCAGGGCACGGGGAGAGGTCCGTGTGGCACGCTTTGAGCCTTTCGGAGTAGCTCTATCGTACAAATCGGTCCTGCTCGAAGGCCTGGAGGTGGCCTTCATCGTGATTACCTTCGGCAGCAGCGCAGTCTCTAGCGCCTGCACCACTACCTGCGGGATCGGCTCCGCCGCGCTGGGGGCGGCCGCCGCCGGCATTCTGGTGATCCTGGCGGGCGTGCTGGTACGGGCACCGCTCAAGCAGGTGCCGGAGAACACCTTGAAATTCGTGGTGGGCATCATGCTCACGACCTTTGGTACCTTCTGGACGGGCGAGGGCTTCAATGTCGCCTGGCCCCTGGCCGATGCCTCGCTGCTCCTGCTGGCAGCACTGTACCTGCTGGCAGCTTTCTTCCTTGTGACATGGCTCAAGCAGAGCAAACGGCGTCAGGTCATAGCGCCGGCGGCGGATCATATGATCTCCCCCATCGAGACAGAGGAGGAGGTGCGCTCATGAAGGTTATCAAGAGCATCTACAACTTCATCGTCGGCGATATGATTATCCTGATCGGCATCGGTATCACGATTGTGATCCTCGCGCTGATAAACAGCGTTGCCGTCCTGGCGCCGCTGCGAGTAGCGTCGGGAATTATCCTGATCGTTGCCGTGCTCGGCGTGCTCGTCGCAACGCTGAGCCGCGAGGCCAGGGCAAATAGGGCAAACCACTAGCAGCAGGTAGAGCGAAGGAGGGTAGAGAGGAGACGGTGTTCTCCTCTCTACCCTCCTTCGCTCTACCTGCTGTACACAACCATGGCTACAGGATACATCCGTTTGGGCATCTAAGACGTTACAGATATAGAAGGGCATACATCCTTAGAGATAACGGGAGACCTGTTGTTTGTATGTGCCAGAGGAGAGGTCGATGACAGACAGAGAGAACCTGGTCTGGTGAGACCACAGTCGTTTGAGGAGAAGGACTCCTCAACTCAGAGATAAGTGCCATGAAAACGATTCTCGTAGTTGATGACGACTTCGCGATTGCCGAACTGCTTGAGGCTGTACTGAAGGGCGAAGGGTACGAGGTGGTAACCGCGAACAATGGGCAAGAGGCGCTGGCCTGCCTGGGGATAACGCGCCCGGATGTAGTGCTCTGCGATGTAATGATGCCGGTACTCGATGGGCGCGAATTATGCCGCAGGATGCAGACGATGCCCGCCTACCGTGCCATTCCGATTGTGTTGATGAGCGCGGCCAGCACGATCTTTCATGACGATGACTGCGATTTCGCGGCGTTGCTAGCAAAGCCCTTTGACCTCGATGTGGTGCTTAATACAGTGACGCAAGTCATAAGTAAGAACGGCTGATAAGAAATTTTCTTCGCAGGAACCCGAAAGGCAAGACGTAGGGATGCATGAGAGGTAGGG
>JBDTHH010000296.1:0-15405 GCA_039937055.1 Ktedonobacteraceae bacterium
GTATGCTCGCGTCCGTGTCGATGGCGCAAGCTGCGGATCTGCTTGATGTGCGGGTTAGCGTGACTGGAAATAATCATGTCTGTGCTATGTTCTCTCAGGTAGTGGTCTGTTCTTCGCCAGTATAGCATGGGGAGGCAGAGGACGCAAATGAGCATACAGGGAAAAAAGGACTGCCTGTTGTTTAGCTGTATAGACCGGGTATGGTATACTTGCCGTGAGACATCATGAAAACTGTGAAAGACTGAGAGGGAAAGAGTGTGAACCAGGAACAGGGTTTGGTAGATTGGAGCCTGGACCATGCCCTTGAGGCTGTGCGGCATACCGAGGCCAACCTGGAGCACCTGCAAGAAATCCTCAGGTACATTACCGATATTGGCGGTTCGCTCCGCCTGCGCATGGATACTGATACCCTGCTGAGAGGGGTCTCGGAGGCGGCCTGCAAGGCGTTGCGCTTCCGCTATTCCGCGCTGTATCTCTCTGATGGAGCGGGGAATTTCTATGCCAGAGCCATCTCTGGTGTCAACAGCACACAGGGGGCATACCTGGCCGAGCATCCGATCCCCGAGGCTATCGTAAAAAAGCTCACCAGTGAAGAATATCGCATCAGCGACTCCTATCTGATCCCTTCTGGGGCGCCTGTGTGGGATGATTACACCTTCTCCTTCTTTGTGATTGTCGAAGATGAGAGCCTACCTCCGCCCTCGCCTTCGCCGCCCTCGTCGCCTCTGGATGTGCATTGGCACGCGGAAGACCTGTTGATTGTGCCGCTCTTCAGCGGCGATAATACCATGCTGGGTTTCTTGACCCCCGATGTGCCTGTGGATGGTTTGCGTCCAACCATTGAAACGGTGCCGCTCTTTGAGTTATTTGCCAACCAGGCGGCGGTGGTCATCGAGGGAACGCGCCTGTATGCAGAGATGCAGCGCACCAATGATGAGCGCGCGACCCTGATTGAGATTGGACAGGCGCTTTTCTCCCCCGACGTCCAGGGGGATATGCAGAAGACCTATCAAACGATCTACGAACAGATAGCGCGCATCATGCCTGTCGATGCCTTCTATATCGCGCATTATCGCCAGACCAACGAGGGCGAAATGCTGCTGCTGGACTACTTTATCGATAGTGGTGTTCGCTATTCGCCTACCGAGGTTGGTCCCATCCGGCCGCACACCCGTGACATCATTTTTCAAGAAGAGATAGGCCGCCTGTTCTCCACCAATGAGGAGTATCTGGAGGCCATCCATGTCGCTGCCGAAGAAGCAGATGCAGAGCTGCTAGGCAGCGAGCGGGCGTCGGAGTCGCTGATGTTTGTGCCTCTCCGTTACGGCACAAACGCCATTGGTATGCTCTCTGTCCAGAGCTACCAGCAGCATGCCTATACCTGGCGGCAGTTGAAGGTCCTCAAAGCGATTGCCGCCGAGGCTGGCGTTGCGATTATCAATGCGAGTTTATATGGCGAACTGCGCGAAGCCTTGAAGCAGGCGCAGGAGTCCGAACGACTGAAAAACCACTTCCTGATGACAGCGTCGCACGAGCTGCGCACGCCTTTGACGGCGATCCAGGGCTATCTCGAACTGTTGGGTGACTTCAATGCCTCGCTGAATGAAGAGGCGAAAATGCGCTTTGTCAATAATGCGCGTCGCGCCTGCGAGGAGTTAGTGTTGCTGCTGGGCAATGTGATGGATGCCAGCCGGATAGACCAGGACCGGGTGCTGCTCAAGCTGGGGTCGGTACCGGTGATGCAGGCCGTCTTAATGATTCTGGAGATCCTCGAACCCATCCTTGTGCGCGAAGAGCGTTCCGTGCAGCTTCGCATTGCGGATGAACTCCATGTCTGGGTAGATGATCTGCGGCTGCGCCAGGTTTTACTGAATGTCGTTGGCAATGCTTTAAAGTACACGCCGGTTGGTTCAGACATAGAGATACGTACGACGCACGTGAGCTGGCATGATTTATGCCTGCTCATTCCATCCGGGGCGCAGCGGCCTGCCAGGTCTGCGAGCGGTTGTTTTGTGGTCATCGCCGTCCGCGATTGGGGACCAGGAGTATTGCTGGAGGACCAGCCCTACCTCTTCACCAAATTTATGCGTCTGACAAATGCGATCAACAGCACACAGCGCGGGGCCGGGCTGGGCCTCTATCTTTGCCGGGAGTTAACGGAGGCCATGGGCGGCTCTATATGGATGGAGAGCCAGGGCATTCCCGGCGAAGGCTCGACGTTCTTTATCGCGTTGCCCTTGCATCGAGATAGAGAAGAAACAGAAATAGTTTAGAAATAATTTAGAAATAGAGGATATATGGATCTCGAAATCGGGCGCCGCACAGCAGTTGTCTCTCCACTTACCACCCCGGCCGGATACAGTCGCGCCGATGTGCATATGCATACGAATCTGGGCGATGGCTGGGCCAGTCCGGCGCAGGTGATAGACGAGTCGCGGCGGCGCGGCTTGCGTTTGATTGCGATCACCGATCATGACCATGTGGAGGGCGCCCGGCGCGTGGCGGACCTGCTGGCGGCGCAAGAAGCCAACCAGGAGCATCCGTTACAGATGATTACAGGCGTTGAGGTGAGTACGCGACAGGGCCACCTGCTGGGTCTCTTTGTAAAAAAGGCTCCCAAAGCGCTACGCTCGGTAGAGGAGTCAATCGAGGCTATTAAGGAGCAGGGCGGGTTGGTCGTTGTGCCGCACCCGCTTGGTCGTCTGGTACCCAGCCTGAGCCGCGCGAAAATCGATGACCTGCTCAACAGAGGTTTTGGCATTGATGGCATCGAGATGTATAATCCCTCGCCCGCCAACGCGTCGATGCGGCACGCTGTGCGCATGGCCAATCAACGCTGGCGGCTGGCCGAGACCGGTGGCAGCGATGCGCACTTCTGGCAGCACATTGGCGCCGCCTACACGCTCTTTCCCGGCTCAACTCCCGATGACCTGCGTCGCGCCATCCTTGAGCGCACCACCGCTTCTGGCGGGCAAGAACTGCCACCTGCGCGCCTCTCCCCTGGTACGTATGTGGCTCAGTGTGCCTGGAGCTGGTTTGTGGACCCGCCGCGCCGTGTGGCTCGCACGCTAAGAGAACGCTAATACTCTATCTGGCTACTCCCCCCTGGTGGTGATGACACCTCTTAGTGGTTTGCGGTATAATCCCTATAGCCGTGTTTCTCGTTGCCGAAACGAGAAGTCTCGTCCTATCAGGGACCGGGTGTGTCAGCGCTTCGGCGCTTTATGGGAACCAGGAGCAGGAGCATAGACACGTTCACACCACGGCTAAAGGGAAGGATTGTCATGAACTTATATGAACAACTCTTAGTAGTGCGAGATCGCCTCGATCAGATTGGCGCCCACGACGATAGCATAGAACTGGTGGAGAAACTGCTGAAGAAGTCCGAGGCGACTAAAAACGATCAGACATCGTTCAATCAGATCCAGGTATTGCGTCACATGCTGCGCCTACCGGAGGTCCACGATAACTACAGTATCTACAACGATTTGCAGGAGTTGATCGGTGAGCGCCATGAGACCGAGGTGACGGCGCGCGAGGATGCTGCCCCGGCGGCGTACGTGGATACTGAACGCCATCCAAAGCCAAAGGCCTATTATAAGGCGCAGAAGGCGGAGAAGAAAAAGAAGGGCTAGCTCTGGGAGAGGCTAGCCCTTTTGCTTACTAGCTTAGTAGGGGGGAGGCAACTGCCCCGGCCTTTGCTGGGTATCGGGGCCGCTGATCTGCAAGTGCTGTTTCAGTGCCTGCAACTGCGCCTCCACGTTTTGTTCCGAGGCGATCTTCTGTAGCTCGCGGTCAAGCGTATCGCCGGAACCGAGCAGGCCCTGATCGCTCAAGGCGCCCTGCTCGATCAGGGCCTCCATGGCATTGGCGCGCGCCTGCATCGTCAGCACCTTGTCCTGCGCGCGCTGCATGGCCAGGTTCATCTCTGACATCTCCTGGGAGATGCCGGTAAGCGTCTCGTTGATCTTTACCTGCGCCTGAGCGGCGCCGTACTGCGCCTTGACCATCTCTTTCTGCGTGCGGAAGGCATCCACGCGCCCCGAGACTGTGCGCTCCATAGTGATGAGTTTCTCTTCCTGGGAACGTAACTGGGCGATCTGCTGCTCGTAGGTGTTGAGCTGAGCCAGCAGCGTCTCTTTGCGCTGTAAGGCCATGCGCGCCAGGTCTTCGCGCTTCGCCTGCAACGCCTGCAACGCTTGCTGATCGAGGCGGTTGAATTGCTGCTGAATCTGCGTCTGCTGCAACTCCAGGCGCTTTTCGTTGGTCACCACATCGGCGATTGAACGGCGCAGTTCTTGAAGTTGTTCCACTTGCTTGCTATACGAGTAGTCCAGGACCTGGCCCGGATCTTCGGCTTTGTCCAGCGCCGAGCTTGCGCGAATGCGAAAGAAGGTCGCGAGGCGTGATAACAGACCCATATGTGCCTCCTGCCTGGTTGTATCTTTTGTGTGAGATAGTTCTCTGTGCTACCAGTGTGAATGTGTCCTCATCATATCACAAACGTGAAGAAGACACAGATGTAAAATCTCAACGCGCAGACCGGAACACCAAAAATTCTATGCCTCCCACTCTTGACTTTCGTATTTCTATAGGCTATACTTCCCCCTGTCAGTAGTTGACAGGCGGGTTTGGTGTAGTGGTAACATGCAACTTTCCCAAAGTTGAGACCACGGGTTCGAGCCCCGTAACCCGCTCCAGAGAAGGCTTCCTATCTATGTGATAGGAGGCCTTCTCCGCTTTACGCTTTCTTCACAGCCTCCTTGTGCCGTAGCTGCTCTTGCATATGCCGCATATCGCCGGCCACGGTGCGCAGGCCGATAAGACAGAACAGGCCCGCTACCAGCAGGGCGAGAGGCGCCGTCACCAGCAGCGCGATCTTCAGCGAGTACCCCTGAGCGATCCAGCCAATAATCACGGGCGAGGCCGCGTCACCCAGCAGGTGAGCCAGCAGGAGCGAGAGGCCCAGCGCGGTGGCGCGTACTTCGGGCACGATGACATCCTGGATCACCGCGTTCAGCGGCCCCACGCAAAAATTGAGGGCGATGCCGGCCAGGAAGAGCGTGCCGACGAAGAGTGGTAGCGTGTTGAAGAGCAGGGCCAGAAAGGCCAGTGGCGCCCCGATGAGGAAGCCCAGCATCGCCACGAAGAGTCGCCCTTCAGGTCGAGCGCGCTGGGCGCGATCCGCCAGCCAGCCACCAAGAACCGTCCCGATCAGTCCGCTGCCCACCAGGACGGCTCCCGATGTGATGCCCGCCTGCGTAAGGGTGAGGTGGAAGCCGCGATTGAGGTAGCTTGGCAGCCAGACGGAGGTGCCGCCGATGGTGAAGAAGCTGAAGATCAGCGCGCCTACCAGCGTCACATAGGTCGGGACTTTCATGATGGCCCTGGCGGCGGGCCAGAAGTCTTTGCTCATGCTGCCATGCCCCTCTAACGCGCTCACTGCCTCCTCGGAACTCTCTTCTGCGGCATCAGATGCGCCGCGTTCAGGTTCGAGCATGCGCCAGGCCAGGAAGGCGGCGATCAGGCCAGGGATGCCAACCACGTAAAAGGCCCAGCGCCAACCAAGGCTGTCCGCGATCAGACCTCCCATCGTGAAGCCGATAGCCGCCCCGATCAAGGTGCCAGATGACCAGTAGGAGAGGACGCGGCCTCGATGCTCCTTGGAGAAATAGTCGCCCAGCAGCGAGAGCGAGGCCGGAGCGTAACCGGCCTCGCCGATGCCCAGGATGGCGCGCGTGCTGAACAACTGGATGAAGTTACGCGTGAAGCCGGAGAGCACTGTGGCGACACTCCAGATGCCGACGCATATGCTCACGATGTTCTTGCGCTTCGTGCGGTCCGCCCAGACGCCCAGCGGCAGCGTCGACAGCCCGTAGACCAGCAGGAATGCCGAGCTTAGCAGGCCTGCCTCGAAGGTGTTGATATGGAGATCTTTTTGTACTGCCGGCAAGATGGCCGGCAGTATATAGCGGTCGGCGTAGTTGAGTATATTGACGGCAAGCAGAATCGTGAACGCAAAGCGCGCCTGTTCTTTGCCAGGTCGCCCAGGACGTTTGCTTCTTACGGCCGGTGAAGGCGTAACAGTCTTCATGTCGTGATTTTCTCTTCCTTCCCAGAGTGGTCAGCTAGCTATCAGACGCGTGGACAGGCGGATAATTGGTAGCAACGTCCTCTGGACCTGAGAGCGTAGTGCGCTATCCACGCCACCTATTATAGCCGATACATGTTAAGGTATTGTACGTTCCAAAGGGTGAGCAGGTTGCGAAAAGGCTCAGATTTTAGCATTGTCTCATGTTCTGCAACCATGAGCAAGGGTTGTTCGTCTAAATGGTTGGACCGCAAGAAGAGGAATTTGCGCACGTGATACTCACCGGGGGCAGGAGCTGTTTGTGGTTGATGGTATTGCTGATTTTATGCGATAGAGATGCCCCGGAGTTCACTGTATTGCCCGTAAGAGGATAGTTGTGTTACACACGATTATACATGTCTTTTTTCATACCAGCCCGTTGCTGATCTATCTCATAGTGGCGCTGATTCTCCTGCTGGAGAGTTGCGGCGTCCCTATTGTGAATAATACGCTGCTGCTTTTCACGGGGGCGCTGGTCTCCATGGGATACCTCAATCTTGTGCCTCTGCTGGCTGCCGCGATTGTGGGGAGCATTGCCGGCGCCTGCCTGGCCTACAAGATCGGTGAGCGCGGCGGGCGGCGCGGCTTGCTGCGACTGGCGGCTCGTGTGCGCCTTGATGAGCAAAAAGTGCGGCTGGCCGAAAACTGGTTTCAGCGGTCGGGAGTGTGGATGATCTTTTTCTCGCGCGTGACCCCGTTTGTGCGCCCCTTTGCCTGCTTCCTGGGCGGGATCGCAGTGATGCCCTTCAAACGTTTCTTCACTGCGGCATTGAGCGGTTCGGTGCTCTGGTGCGTTCTGGCGGTGTCTGTGGGGATGCTGCTTGGACGGCACTGGGCCTGGGGCTTGCGCCTGATGCAGGCCTATACTATTCCGGTCTGCCTCGCGCTTCTGTTGCTGGCTATCGCCTACTTGCTGCTGAAAAGCGCGCTCAAGCGCCGTTTACGTGCGCGCTTGAGCGTTGGAGATGGCGCGGATAGCGACAAGCATAGCCGGGAGTTACTCGAAGTCTAACCTTGACTATCCTTGATGAAGCTGAATACGCACAAGGACGAACCGTTGTGCGGCCTGGTGTAGCGTCTCAGAATTGGGCTGCCCCTTGGCATCGAACGTCACGCCATACGCTCTCGCCGCACCGGGCAGGCGCTGCACGAATGTGCGCATCTCTTCTGCAATGGCCTCCTTATCCTCATGAAGCGCCAACGCGGTCCCCGTGAGGTTTTTCCCCTGCACGCGCACCGTCACAGGTGCAGGCTGGCGAAAGTTTTTCCACCAGTTGTGGTCCGTGAACAGCTTGATGGTATCATTCTCCCTGGTATATCCTACTGGTAGCGTGTACGACTTGCCACTTTTGTGCCCCGTAAAGGTCAGCAACATAAGTGACTTGCTTATCGGACCATGCAAAGGGGAATGCAGAATAAGCGCCGCAACCCGATTGAAGAATGCGGGCGGCCTGCGTGGTGGGCGTTCAGCGATATTGAGAGCCATATGATAATTCCTCCAAAAATGATAATTTCTCTTGTATGACCTGTAGGGCATACAAACGGTAAAGGTGCTGTTTACAAGCCTGTGTATGCAACCCATAGGGCAACCGCTTCGCGTACAATTCCCCTATCAAGGGTGAGGAGCCGGACTATCAACCGGGTTGCATCCTTGTGCTTCTCTCGTTATACTGATGTGGACATCTATCCAGATAGTTACAATAGCGGACAATTGTCCACCTGTCAAGAGCGCCTATGGATCAGAGAAACCATGTAACCAGGAAAGGCTAAACTACGTATGGGCGATGCGAACAATGGCAACGGCGAGCAGGTGAATGCGTTAGCGTTTCCGCCCATCCAGGCGCGCACGCCGGCGCTCGCCTCTGAGCGCCGCGATGCGGCGGAGCACCGGCAGCACATCCTCTCCGCCGCACGAGTGCTGTTCGCCGAGCAGGGCGTTGACGTGGTGAGTATGCACCAGGTTGCGCTTGCCGCCGGAGTCGGGCAAGGGACGCTGTATCGCCGGTACGCGCATAAGGGGATGCTTTGCATGGCATTGCTGGAAGAGAGCATCAGCAGTTTCCAGCAGGAAATGCTGAGCTATCTTGAACATATAGGGGAGTTGGTAGCGGCACTGGACCGGCTCAAGTATGTGCTGGTACACCTGCTGGCCTTCAATGAGCACAACGCGCCGCTCCTCGCCGCTATCACCGACTCTGCTTGTGGTCAGCGGCGCACCCAGCCGTATCACAGTCCCTTTTACCTGTGGTTGCGCCAGGTTGTAATGCTGTTGCTCCAGCAGGCAGTCACGCGCGCGGAGATACCGTCCCTGGACATTGAGTACGCGGCCGATGTTGTGCTGACGCCGCTGGCTATCGACCTGTATCTCTATCAACGTTATGAGCTTGGTTTTACCCAGGAAAGGATTGCCGAGGGGTTACAGCGCTTTCTCCTTCATGGTCTGTATGCTGAGCATAGTGGTAGGCGGTATGATAATGAATTTTAACAACCAAGAACGGTAATCATGACACGTCAATCGCCCTTCGTAGCGGTCTTCAATCATTGCCGATCTTGGTTGTTAAAATTCATTATCATACTCTGAACCCATATGGTAGTTCAAAAATTCTCAAGTGTCGTGTTTTTACAATACGTTGCGCTGCTCGCGTGCTATAAATATTCTTGTTGAGAGCTTGCAGTTTTCGCAAGCTTCTACATCCCCCTGGATAAGAGACTCTTGGAGAAGATATGACAAACACCTTCACCGCTCAAGCACAAATTACGAGCAATACCCCTATTGCTAGCGTATGGGATGCGCTCGTGAAGCCCGAGAAGATCAGGCAATACATGTTCGGCACGAATGTTGTCTCGGATTGGAAAGAAGGAAGCCCGATCGTTTGGAAAGGAGAGTGGAAAGGAAATCCATATGAGGACAAGGGCGTGATTTTGCAACTGAAGCCGGAACGTGTACTTCAATACAGCCATTTTAGCCCTCTTTCGGGTCAACCAGATGTGCCAGAAAATTACCACACCGTAACGATGGAGTTGTTCTCCGAGGGAACAGGCACAAGGCTCTTGTTATCTCAAGACAATAATGCGACGGAAGAAGATCGCGAGCATTCAGAAAAGACGTGGGAAATGATGCTCTCAAGCCTCAAGAAGTTTTTGGAACAATAGCATTGCGGCGTTGTGTAAGCAAACGGGCAGAATAGGCAACCCTGGACTGGTTGATTGGATGACGCGCGCCATCCAATCAACCAGTGTTTATAATTTCACCATCGTTAGCCCGAAGATATCGCCGGAGGCGCTGATCTCTTGCAGGGCCCAGTCGGGAATGGGTTCATCTACGGAGACGATCATCAGGGCTGTATCCGCTGTGCGATCCGGGCCGTGTGCGTGGGGTTTGCGCGTGATCGGTCCCACATCCATGTGGCGGATATTGACGCTCGCCTTGCCCAGCACTGTGCCCACTCGTCCGATCATGCCCGGTTGGTCGAGGTTGCGGCAGAAGAGAATGTGACCTTCCGGGATGAACTCTGTCCAGTAGCGACCCACGCGCACAATGCGTGGTTCGTCATGCATCACGGTGCCACTGAGGATCTCCACGTGTTCATCGCCGGAGCCAGGCTTGCCGGCGAAGGAGGAGACGCGCCCATTGCCATCCAGCACGCGCAGGGTGACCAGGTTGGCGAACTCGCTGGGCGTCGGCGACTTCTGCTCAGTGATCTCCAGCCCCCACTGTTTGGCCAGCAGGTGTGCGTTGATCATATTCACATGCGCGTCGGAGATCGGCTCCAGCAGGCCCTTGATCAGCGCGGCCTGCAAGGGGCGCAGATCGTAGCTGGCGATGTCGCCACTGTAGGCAAGCTCGATCTTGTTGAGCGGCCCCGGCTGCAACTGTGTGTAGAGGCGGCCCAGTTTCTCCACCAGGGCCATGTAGGGTTGCAGGATCTTCAACGTTTCAGGGAGGATCAGGGGCGCGTTCACCGCCGCGCGTGGGAAGCCGCCATGCAGCACGGCCACGACCTGCTCGGCGACATCTGTCGCCACGCCTACCTGGGCCTCCTCGGTCGAGGCGCCCAGGTGCGGGGTCGCGATCACGCGTTCATGGGCCACGAGCTGCTTCAGGATGGGATCGTCGCGAATCGGCTCCTGGCTGAAGACATCGAGGGCGGCGCCCGCCAGACGGTTTTCGTTGAGGGCATTGAGCAATGCTTCTTCATCGATCAGGCCACCGCGCGCGCAGTTAATCAGGCGCGCGCCTGGCTTGAGCAGGTTCAGTTCGCGTGTCCCGATCAGGCCGCGCGTCCCCGACGGTCCGCTGGTGAGGGAGGTGTGCAGGGTCACAAAGTCGGCCTGTTGCAGCACCTCGTCCAGGCTCGCCATCGTTACGCCGAGCTTGCTGGCCTGTTCGGGAGACACATATGGATCATAGGCGACGACCCGCATCTCCAGTCCCTGAGCGCGCCGGGCCACCTCGGTGCCGACCTTGCCCAGACCGATGACGCCGAGCACTTTGTTGCGCACCTCGATGCCCAGGAAGCGGCTCTTTTCCCATTTGCCGGCTTTGAGGCTGCTGCTGGCGGCGGGGATGTGCCGCGCCAGCGACGTGAGCATGGCGATGGTATGTTCGGCGGCGGCCACGATGTTGCCCGTGGGGGAGTTGACGACCATGATCCCCTGGCGTGTCGCGGCCTGGAGATCGATGTTGTCAACGCCCACGCCGGCGCGGCCCACGATCTTGAGCGCCGGCGCGGCTGCCAGGATATCGCTGGTGACCTGCGTCTCGCTGCGCACAATCAGAGCCGTGTAGTCGCCAATGATCGCGCGCACCTGTTCCGGTTTGAGGCCCAGGCGCACATCGATCTCTGCCTCTGGCAACTGCTCGCGCAGGAGGTCAATCCCCTCCTGCGCGATGCGGTCGGCGATCAGAATCCGGGGAGCCTGCGTTGTCTTATGTTGTATTGCTACCTCGGTCATATCTTCACCCTCTCAGCTATGCTTTGCCCTTGAAGCCGAACTCGCCGAGGCGTTGCTGCATCTTATCCATAGCCTCTACCAGGTCGGCCTCCTCGAAGAAGCCCAGGTGGCCCACACGGAAGATCTTGCCCTCCAGGTGCTCCTGGCCGCCGGCGAACACAATATGATCCTGCTCGCGCAGTGTTTTCAAGAGGGCTTTGGTGTCTATCCCTTCGGGTGTTCGCACGGCTGTCACCGTGTTCGACGCGTACTGGTGATTGGCGAGCAATGGCAGGCCCATTTCTTTGGCGCGCCAGCGTACATACTCGGCGGTACGCTGGTGACGCGCAAAGATCGCCTCGCGTCCCTCCGCCAGCATCATTTCCAGCGACAGGTCGAGCGCGTAGAAGATTGAGACAGGGGGCGTCACCGGGTGCTGTCCGATTTCGAACTTCTTGAGGCTTTTGGCCCAGTCAAAGTAGAAACGCGGCAGTTGCGCCGTTTTATTGGCCTCCCAGGCGCGCGGACTCGCCGCGATCATCATCATGCCGGGTGGGGTCATCCAGCCCTTCTGCGAGCCTGTAAAGACCACATCGAGGTCCCACTGGTCCATCTCCAGCGGCACACAGCCAAGCGAGCTGACCGCGTCCACGACGATGAGCGCATCGGGATTGAGGCGCCGGATCAGCCCGGCCAGCGTCTGCACATCGTTGGTGACTCCGGTGGAGGTCTCGTTATGCGTGAGCAGCACGCCGCGATAGGGCGGCATACTCTTGAGGCGCTCCTCGACGACTGCGGGGTCGGCCGCCTGACCCCAGGGAAATTCGATGCGCGTCACCTGCAACCCGTAGGTCTCGGCGATCTTCGCGATGCGGTTGCCGAAGGAACCAATGGTGATCGAGACGACATGCTCGCCCGCCGAGAACAGGTTCACGATCGCGCTCTCCTGGCCGCCGGTGCCGGAGGCCGCGTAGGTTAGCACGGGCGCCGTAGTCTGGAAAAAATACTGCAAGCGCGCACTCACGCGGCGCATAATCGCGGCGAACTCCGGTCCCCGGTGATTGATCATCGGGCGTGCCATCTCGGCCAGCACCTCTTTGGGGACGGTGGTCGGGCCGGGGATACGCAGGTTTTGCTCAGGGATGGATGCGCGTGGCTCCACTTGCGGGACGGGGATAGCCTTTCGTTCTTGAATAGTCATCGAAAATCCTCTTCTTCCTATAAAACCAATGTCAACGGCCAATCTATCAGTCGCCTATTGCCCCGTTGCAATAATGCGCGGCGGATAATTCCTGTGTTATCCGCCGCGGCGCTCATTGATAACTCTACCGTCTCAGTATAGCCCCCAGCAGGATGGGATGTCAAACAAAAGGCGGCATGTGGGCTTTTTGCGTTGTATTGTGTAATAAAACAGGCATAATTTCAGGAGCTATTAAGCTTTTCGCAACTGTGCCGATTTTATGCGCTACAATAGTGCAATTGCCCCATGTGTTTCGCTCCCTCAGAGCCTATAATGGGGTCAATGAGCAAACAGGCGCTAGAGCCTGGGAACAAGCCCTCTCCTGGTCTTATGTCCGCTCAAGGCTCAGCAATTATCTCTCTGGCATTTTTTCGTAGAAAAGGGTGATCCATATGGCCCACGAGCTAGCTTCTCGTAGCGGACAATTAACGTATCCCTCGTCCTATCCAGTTCGCATACCTCGTTTTCAGGCTGCACGCCGCTTTAGCCTGAGCGAGCGGAGGGCGCGCCACATTAGCGCGTGGTTGCTGCTCTACTGCCTGATACAAGGAGAACTGGGGCTGGCCTGGGATATCCAATGGCACTTCCTCGTTGGGCGCGACCGCTTCTGGACGCCGCCGCATACACTGATCTATATCGCTGTTGGCTTGGGAGGGCTGGTTACCCTTGGCATAGTGCTGCTGGATACTTATCGCTACCGGCGTGGGTTTCCAGGGGTTGATGACACCTCAACGGTGCGTGTCTTGCGCATCTTCCACGCGCCACTTGGTTTTATCGTCACAGGATTCGGGCCGCTGGTGGCCTTGATCGCTGCGCCTCTGGATAATTACTGGCACCAGTTGTATGGTATCGATATTACCCTCTGGGCGCCCTTCCATCTGATGGGCGCTATTGGCGGCTTGCTAAGCCTTCTCGGTATCGCCTATGTTTTCGCTTCGCAAGCCGTGTGTGACCACCAGGTAGGTACTGGAATGCGGCGTTTCCTCTCGCTGACAGTCTCCGAATGGGGCTTCCTGGTCGTCATCTCCAGCCTGCTCGAAATAACTATGGCAGCTCTGACGCAGTTCACGCCGCTGGCGTTGGGTCCGGTGAATATTGTGACCTATCCATTGCCCCTGGCATGTGGCGGAGCCTTGTGTCTGGTCGGCGCGGTACGCTTTACCCGCAAGCCTGGCACAGCGACGCTCACCGCCATCCTACTCAGCATGCATGTAGTCGTCACGCAGATCCTCGTGCCCATGATTACACGCATAACGGTAGCTTACCTGGGTCTGGCCTATCACGCCGGACGTGTGCCGGCACTGAGCGTAACCGCGCTGCTCTTGCCGCTGGTCTTCGTGGTCTCGGCGCTGTTCATTGACGCACTTGCCAGGCTGCCAGAGCGTGCCGGACAGACATGTACACGTCGTATAGTATTGATGGGTGTGGTGACAGCATTAGCCGCCCTGGTTCTCCCCCCATGCATCGCCTGGAGCCTGGCTCAGGTGAGTCCCCTGACACGGGATATCAGTGCAGTCCTTGAACCCACTCGACTGGATATGCTTGTGAGCCTGCCTGTCGTGCTTGCACTCGCCTGGCTGGGAGCGGTCTACGGAACGAAGATAGGCAGTTTCTGGCAGAAGAATGCACGTTAGTATGGGCGGCCAGACTGCCAGTTACAGGGCATCTTGCCGCGCTTCCCCGGCCGGGATATTCAGGATGGTGTATTCTCTCTGGCGAATGTAGACCTCGACCAGGTGTGTTTTGTCGGGCAGCGTGATGCTGTGCCGTTCATCGCGCCCGCTGAGCGTCGCTTCCCGGTGTGTGCCTTCAGGAAAGGAGACCCGCAGAAACGCTCCCAGGTCTTCCACTCCACAGCCATGTTGCTTCAGAAACGTTGTAAAGAGCGCCTTGCGTTCCTCGCCGATGCGTGTCGTGACCACCAGCGGATGCCGTTCATCTTGCATCTTTGTCCTCCGCTGGCGTGCCGAAGACCTGGGCCACCATCTGGATGGCCCGTTCCTCTCCCACTAGTCTAACAAGCTGCCGATGATAGCAATCCATATTTTCCATCCGCTTCGTAATGTATTCATGCCTGGCGACCGCCGCCAGACCTTCCAACCCTCGTTGGGCTGCGATATACTCTGCCTCGATCTGGTGTCTGAGTTGTGCAACGGTGCTCATGTGCGTGTCCATACGATCTCCTCCTAGAATTTTGCATGGTTTTCATGCAATTCAGATGTTCAGCGTGTTATACTTGCAATCAATAGGAGCATTTTCTGTTTTGCAACACATGTAAGTTCTGCGTTGCTCTGATAGCAAGTGTATATGGGAGGAAGGCGGTTTACAGTAGCGTTTTCGTTACAGAAGAGAAACACTTCAATGTAGCGTTCTTCGGCTGTGTCATTTATGTGTCATTTGCTTGCACAAGCCTAATTTGGATTGCGCTAGACGAGTAGAGGAGGTAGAATTCTTATGAATGAGAGGTTAAAACAAGCCAGAGCTAGAAAGCGATGGACGCAGGAAGAGGCATCTGAACACATCGGCATTGCCCGAAAAACATATATTGAATGGGAACAGGGGAACCAACTCCCGCATATGTCCACTCTCGATCTGGCCTGTGAAGCCTTTCACGCGTCCCCGGAAGATCTGGGCTATTCCATTCGTTCAGGAAGAATCACTCTTCTCCCAGAGGAAGCGCAAGTGCCAACGTTGTCAGTGGAGCAAATAGCATCCCTGCTTGTCCTGCTAGGAGACAATAGCATGAAATTTGATGAATCGCGCAGAACCGTCCTTCAACTTCTTGGTCTTGCAGGGGCTACTCTCGCAACACAAAATGTCTTCGATCCTGAGCCGTGGGAACGCCTTTCATACGTAGGCTCCACGCCATCCAATATAAGTAGACAAACGCTAGAACAATTCGCAAAGATCAACGAGGCATGCTGGTATATTACCAACGGTACAGAAATTGCGGTCATCGGCAGAGTTCTGCCTGCTTATCTTCCTCAACTAAGCCAGGTCGCAAGAATCTCTTCAAAAAATCAGGATCTCGCTGCACATCTTACAGCGCAAGGTTATCTCCTGGACGGGCTGGTTGCGCTGGATCAGATGAATACGACAG
>JBDTHH010000297.1:0-8716 GCA_039937055.1 Ktedonobacteraceae bacterium
GCGCGATTTATCGCGCGTGGGCAAGCCGAGCGGTATGGCTCCCACGCGCGATAAATCGCGCAGCTACGAAGGATGGGTAACGTGTAAATAGCCTTGTTTGTTAAAAATCTGCTATTGATTTCACACCGGCAACACTTTATACTTCTCTTCAGAACCTCAACTCACAAGGAGACAGGCAATTTCATGGGCGGCACTGGTTCAAGGTAAGAAAGCAGATCCCCTTCTAGTAGAATAGAGCATCAAGGGGCATTCTGCATATTCACTGGCGGAGTCATGCCAGGGAATCTGTGCTGCTGCATGTCGTGTCTCCAGACACATTAGTCCATGAAGATTATAACATAGGCCAGAGCCTGTTTTGTCGCATGGCACCTTGCTCCATCCTGCATCCACATGTTCCATAGCTGGCTAGCAACTTCGTCCAGTGTATATCAGGAGACCCATGACGCTGCCTCGCATGTCACACACTATGCAAGCAAAAAAGGAGAACACTCATGGTACACACTGGATTGCACAACAAAATCGTCCTCATCACCGGCGCCAATCACGGGATTGGAGCGGCCACGGCGAGAGCCTTTGCCGCCGAGGGCGCGGCGGTGCTCATCAACTACCTACGCATGCCACCGATGGGCCGCTATGCTGGGGGCGAGGCTGAACTGGATCAGTACGATACAATGCGGGCGAAGAGCGCCGATGAGGTCGTGCAGGCCATTCGCGCGCTGGGCGGACGCGCCGAGGCTGTGGAGGCGGACCTGGCGGACGTGACGACGATTCCCCTGCTCTTTGATCGCGCCGAGGCCCTGTTTGGTCCCGTGGATGTGCTGGTCAATAATGCCGATCACTGCGAGCAAAGCACCTTTATCCCCGTCAGCCAGATCGGGCCTGAGGTTGTCGCGCCGGATGGCTACCCCACGTACACGGTCACGGCGGAGGAGCACGACCGGCATTTCGCCGTGAATAGTCGCGCGCTGGCGCTGATGATGGCGGAATTCGCGCGTCGGCGCATCGAGCGCGGCATCCATTGGGGGCGCATCATCACTATGAGCACGGATGGCGCGCCCGGCTTCACCGGCACCATCTCTTACGGAGCCAGCAAGTACGCGGCAGAGTCCTATACGCGCGCCGCCGCCCTGGAGCTAGGCAAGTATGGCATCACTGCGAATATCGTCTCGCCCGGTCCGACCCAGACCGGCTGGATTCGCCCGGAACTGGAGGAGGCCATCATCAATGGGACGCCGCTGGGACGCGTGGGCCAGCCCGAAGATATCGCTGACGTGATCGTCTTCCTGGCCTCCGAGCAGGCGCGCTGGGTGACGGCCCAGATGATCTCCGTGAGCGGCGGGTGCAGAATCTTTTAGCGCGCCCCGATCCGCGTATGGTCCCAGCTTCGGCGGGTAAGAAGTGCCGAAGCTGGGACCCCATGGGCATGCATGCACGCCAAATAGTAGCTCATCAACCGAAGAGATAGGACTCGATTTCGCCAGCAAACCAACGCGAAAAATCGGGGTATGCATCACGCGCCTGTCTGGTCTCATGACCCCAGAAGATGATGGGATAGTCCCCATCGGCCCCCGGTCTGCTGCGATCAAAGCACCAGGTCTCATAGGTGTACCCAAAGGGAACCAGGGTGGTCTCGTCAGAGAGGAACGTGTGCTCCCCATTTTCCCAATCTCGGATGCGCTCGTAGTCGTAGACGCCCTGAAAGGCCCGCCAACTCGCCGCAATTTCCTGGTGTTGATCGCACTCTAGCCACCTATTTAATAGCACGGCAGTCCAGTCAGCGCGCTTGGGGCCAGCGCCATAGACCAATGCCTGGGCTCTCACATCCCCAGTCAAGCTGTTGGTAACCTGGAGGAAGCGGCGATAGCTGGGCGGGAGTGAGAGCCGCAACACGGCCTCGGCCGCATGAATCTCCTCAGCCGAAGCAGGGGTATGCAACACGATAGGATGCGAGAATCCTCCAGCACGCGGGGACCTTATCTGAAAGAGGTATCCCCAGAAGGGAAAGGGATACCCATGCGTGGCAGGCCAATACCCAATAGCCCCCTGTTCCGCACGAGCCAGAAGTGCGTGGAATGGCTCCAGGAGTGCTGCGGAGGTGAGTTCCTCGGTCACGTCAGGATGCAGGGTCGCGGCGCTCTGGATCAGCACCTGCCAGAGATCAGGCGAGCCGTGCTTCCAGAGACGTAGAAAGGCAGCAATGGCTGAAGGAAGCTCTTCAGCAGTGACGGCATGCAGTGCCGTTTCAGCGTTGGCTTCTCCAAGAGAAACGAGCTGCACACCTTCTGCACGGTGTGATTGCAGCGTTTGGTGCCAGAAAGTGTTGCTATCCAAGGTGCTCCTTCTGTTAGATGGACCTTTCTCTTCTTCCACTGCCTATGTATCAGCTACGAGACAGTTCGTGACTGTGACTTGGTGACTTGGTGACTGGGTGACTTGACTTGGTGACTTGGTATCTAGTTGACCCTCCAGACCTGGTCACTTATAATGAGAAGACCTCCGGCTCCATCGTCTGCGGGGAGGCGGGCTAAACACCTGTGAGGAGGAAGAGGCAGCGCGCCGGAAGCTGCACGCGTGTCGTACGACCGGCGACCTGAATATGCCCTCACAGACCCCGCGCATGGTTTCTTCCCCTTGCTACTATCCTCCGTAGCTACCCCAAGCTGTTTCTTGAGATCCTTGATCCCCCTCAGATTGCTCACAGATATGCTTCTGGAGCACAGCTATCATCGTCTCTTTCCTCCAAGACTATGAAAATAACTTTATGAATGTGTAGATAGAAGCATAAAAATAACCATACAAAGAAGGTTGGAGATATGCACCCCTTATAATCCGTACCCAGTAAAGGCTCCATCTTCCTGGAACAGTCGCTCGATATCCTGGCACGAAAATAGCTCTGGCTCCTCGCTTTCTACAACACACGGCCACCGTTGACAACAGGTATAAGCAAAGCGAACAGCCAGCCGTTGAGTGCCTGGTTCTCTGCCAAGGCGAATATACAGCCACGTTTGAAACTCTCCTCCGATTAAAGCTTTGGCTTGCTCAAGGCGCGCGAGTTCTTCCTCATTGTCAGAAGCTACGCCATCGTAGCAGGGGACACGACTTACCCACATGTAGGCTTCGCCATCAACGAGACCTCCAGGTTCCTTCTCATCTACTTTCGACTTCAGCATACCACCGGCTTGAAGAATGACTTCTATTAACTCTTCTTTGGTGAGATCATGACTGCTATAAAGCACTAATCCAGAACTCATGGATATTCCTCCTGGTAAGCGAACCGATCTTTTTTGAAGGAACTAACTCAAACATCGTGTAATGCATTCATTCAATTCTTGCAGCATCGGCTGTAAACGTCTCTTCTCCTCTTCAGAATATATGCCTGAAAGGAGTACAAACAGATCCTGAATACTTATCATGGCACCCGCTGCAATCTTTGAGACATACTCTCTCTTTTCCCACTTGTGCGCCAGTGTCTCCAAAGCCGTACGTAATTCTTTAAAAGCTTCGTCATCTATACCACCGAAACGCAGCTCTAGAACAAAAGAAGGACCTATCACATGTTGACTCACCACTGCAATGGCATTTTCTTCAGACATCGTCTCTGTCGAAAAGAGTCCAGCAAGTAAGTTACTTAATTTCATGATGAAATGACTGATTTCAGCTTCTTTCTCTGGATAAAGGGAAAGGCATGTTTCTAAACGCGGGAGCACATTCCATAAGATACGCACATCCCGTTTCGGAAGAAGATCTTTCTCTAGCCACCCTTGATGGATTGTTCGTAATGCCGCTTCTAGCTTTTGAAATTCGGACTCAGCTATGATCTCTCCAGCTTCAACCGTCTTGATAAGGCCTCCTTCCATAAAATGATAGGTAACAAAGGCTAAAGCGCTTTCCAAAGTGAAAAGTTCAGCATCATTTTTCATGGTATTTCCCTTCATCTATAGGACTCCTGAAGAGGAGCTATCTCCGTTCATAACCCCTCCAAATGATAACGATACGGCCGCAAAAGCCTTTCATCCCATAAATAGATCATATTTTTAGCTCGCCTGCCTACATCTGTCTGCTGCTCTTGCAGAGCAGTGATATACAGAGCGGGAAGAGCATAGAGGCAGTTTGGAGCAAGCACCTCTAACACAGAGAGAAGAGCATGAGAGTCAAATGGACGCTCTCGCTGAGAGCTATTTTGGGCAAGCAACACGGCAACCGCCGGACCACAGGCAAGCGCCCACTCCTTCTTTGTTACGACGACCTGGCATATATTCCCTACCATAACGGACCAGCCCTTGTCTTGCTCTTCCATATTCAAAAAACAGGCTAAGAAGAAAGGCGTAACAGCATCCACCGCCATGCCCTGTAATACGTCAATAGCCGCCTGACGTAGATCAGTATCGCCACCAGCAGCTATCCTCATTAACCAGGGAAGAGCGGCTGTATTGTCTGGAAACCCTATCGCGCCAATGACCTGCATGGCAAGAAGAAGCAAGGGTCGATCATATTTACTCAGGATAGCAATAAGGTGATCGAGTGTTTCTTTTGCATGACGTGCCAGTTCGCCTATAAGATGATCTTTCGTTTCCTCATCGGCATTGATCGCATGACGTAAACGGGCCTCTATCTCCAGTTGCAAGAGATAATCTGTCGCTGCACGTGGCATCGGCAACCCATGAATACCAAAGTGATACCACTCAAGCCAGGGAAGAGACGCAGAACTTGTTCCAAGCCATCCTAAAAAATCACTCGCTCTCCAGACGCTTTTTGCCTCCTTTGCCCAGGCTGGATGCCTTAATACACTATCTTCAGCCTCATTTCTTGAAATGTCATAGACAGATTGTATTACTTTGACAGCCTCAAGAATTGAGAGGCCTTCCCCATGAAGATCACCGATCACATCAGCAAGCGCTGCCCCCTGTAACACTTTCTTGCGAGAGAGAGCAACGCTTTGCTCAAAGTGACTGCTCATAGATGCTTCTCCTCTCTGAATAGATGAGCACGGGAAGCGCGGGAGAACCTACATTTTGCTCACCACCCTTGGGCACGATGCCTTTGCTAATAAGCCAGACGAGGAATAATCATCGTAGTGAATATGACATCCCGATGGAACATCGTCTTGAGCAAGGGTTAATAAATGTCGAGCCAGGACAATCAGGCCTTCTTTATCGGCGGTAATCGTCACTTCCTGAGGACTACCTGCAATCTGTACAGCGAGAATATAGTCTCTATCGGACCCAACAGGAACGACGCCATAGGATGGAGCATAATTCGGTATCTCCATTTCAATTTCTTTAAGGGGTCTTTGACTGAATGCCTCGATATGGTGCCAATATTCAGGCATCTTTATGATAATTCTCTCCATACGTAGGTCTCCTTCTTCCCAGAGTATACCTCACTGTAACGCAAAAATACATGTATCCTTCAACAAAGATGGATTAGCCAGGAGAATCCGTAAACCCCCAAGACATAAGCAAGTGATTATATTCTTCCAATTCAACACAAATACCAAATGCAAGGCGTTCCTCAACCAGGATAATATCTGTTCGAGGATTATTTTCGATATAATGTAGAATATTCCAAAAATCCCTGAATTGAATCCTTATCCCTTCAGTTTCTAGTGTATCAAGGTAATAGAAGAGAACCCAAACGTCACTCAACACCTTAGCCTGTTTTTCTAGATGGTGTAGTGGCATGAAGATGGGCTGAGAAGCACTGATATTCTGATCCGGTAGCGTCCGTATCTTCTGGTACACTTCCTTCTTGATGCTATGGGATACTTCAAGATCGACAAACTGAGTAGCAGCAAGAGGGTATCTCAGTTCCTGTTGGTACCTTTTGATCAAGAGGTCTCGTGCTAGCCTCGTTTTATTTTTTGCTAACAGCCGTGCTAATTTCTCTTTCCTCGTTTCTTCTTGATCCTCGCGCATAGTCTATCCTAACGAATCAAAGAGGGGCAGATACGGCGCCCATGTTTGTGAGCTGAATGCATCAATGATCCCCCAGGTCTGTGTGTGTTTCTTGCGAAACTCCTCGCGCTGACTCTTGAGAAGCTCGATCAATGTGGGCAGGACATAACTGGCGTGCTCTCCGGCGCGTTCAATGATGCGTAACAACGAATACATCAGCGACCGAGGAAGTTTCAGCGAGTCTGGCGCGAAGCAGAGATACAGCAAAAGCACGTTGACGACCGGGCTGCATTGGACCGCAAACGCTGTTTCGACCTCATCACATAAGACCGAGATCCCATCCACGCTCTCAGCCCACACAATGAGATCCCAACTGGGCGTCCCTCCCTGGAGACCCTGCTTCAGGAGCGTCATTCCCTGTTCCAGGGTGCGGAGAAGAAAAGGGACCGCAGCTTCCAGACCCATCGTGACGAACACGCCGATGGCTTCTGGCAATCCTGGATGATTAATGTCGCCGAGGACGAGAAGCACCAGAGGAAGCGCTGGTTCGTTGCGCGGATAGCCCATCAAGCGGAGCACCTCTATGGCGACAGCTTGCCGAAGTTTATCCGGATGATCTTCGAGGACACTGAGCATGAGGGGGAGTGACTCGTCCGGGCGTTGAGCCATCAATTGAATGAGTCGCTCTGCCTCCGACTTGCCCCCATGTGTCGCGCTTGCTGCATCAGCTTCATCTAGTAACTTTTCAATCGAAGTCTTTTCTTCTTGAGGTTCCATGTCTCTTTCACAATGTGTCTACCATGTCCTTTGTTCTTATAGGAATACATGCCAGATCCAATAACTTCCTTTTCTTCGCAAGGTGACGCGTGAAGGCGCAGCCAAGCATACTTACGACTGTATGCAGGTGAGCCATGCTTCCAGAGACGCAGAAAGGCCGCAATGGTCAGAGGAAGTTCGCCAGCAACAATGGCATGCAGAGCCGTTTCAGCATCAGCTTCTTCAAAAGAGACGAGCTGCATGCCCTCTACAAGCATATCGTGCAGTATTTGTTGCCAGAGAACATTGCTATCCAAGATGCTCCTTCTGTTAGATGGACTTTTCTCTCTCTTTCCCCTCACTCATAACCTACTAGCAACAATTACATACCAGTCTGAAGCCAACATGTTCCCAATTGCCTGGATCATCACGATAGGTGGTACGCATCTGATCAGGAGTTGAAAGCCACGACCCTCCCTTTGCTACTGCATATTCCTCGTGAGCTGTCGGATCTACATCATTACGAGTATCATAGGGATAGGCAAGATAGGGGGAGAGCGTCCATTCGGACACGTTGCCACAGAGATCTTCTACTCCGTAGGGACTTGCTCCTTGAGGATGGGTGCCGATAGGACCGACATCCCATATGGCCTCATGCCTCCATCGGGATTGGACCCGTTCTGGATCCCAGTCATGGCCCCAGGGATATCGGCGGCGATCCGTCCCTTTCGCTGCCCGTTCCCATTGAGCTTCAGTGGGCATGCTCCACGCATCTCCAGTAAGCGCGGCTATCCACTGTGTATACTTGTAGGCTTCAAACCAATTCTTGAGGGATCTTACCGGGAAATCAGGATGTGCAAGCTGCTCTTCCCAGGTCAGATAGACTGGCTGGCTGAAATCTGCAAGGCTATTCTCTCCTCCAAAGGCAATCACTTTCGGTTCTGGAGCACTCACCCTTCCTGCTTCCACCGCACAGTGGTATTCTGCTACAGTCACGGGATGCTTCGCCATGAAGAATTTAGAGATCACCACCGGGTGCATAGGCCACTCATCCGGGTAGCTCTCAGTATCCTCTTCTGGATCACTTCCCAGCAGGAAGGTGCCTCCGGGGATCAACAGCAGGGGAGGAAGAATCACTTTCACTCCCTGTACCTGCTGGATTGTATAGCCTAAACTGAGCAAGCGTTCTTCACCCATACATCAGCACTCTTTCTTCCCTGGTCAATTCGTTGCAATTTTTTCATAGGATGCTCGCCGTACGCTTAAGCGGCGAGCATCGCACGAAGTGAACTGCCAGTATTACATATTACGTTCGATTTTTACCACTCATATCTAACTGGCCTAAGCTAGACTAAGATCGCGCGACTCCTACCACGGCACTTTCATAGAGTTTCATCTCTTTCTTCAAGGCAGTAACTTCAGCCATTCAGGAGGCACAGGCCCAGCAAGCTTTACATCTCTTTGAAAGAGTTTTCCATCTGATGGTCTTGTGTCCCAGACAGCCATCTTGACACGCTTTGAGTCAACATCATAGAGCAAGCGGCCGTGATCATCATAGATTAGGGCATGGCCTCCTCCTGTACGTACATAACTATTCGGGGCACCTGATGTGGGCCTATCTCCACCACTTCTCCCTGACTTCACTACTCCATTATCCTTTAATTTTGATGGTAGATCGGGATCTAAGTGTGAAGTATGAGTAATACCACAAGATGGCCCGCTATTATGCACCACCCACTGCCCATCGCCCACCGTAAAGGTATGATCCTGCGCGACCTCCAGATTGTACATCGTCTTGACACCTGGCACAACCTTCCAGCCAGTGATCACCCCAATCTTGCCGTCGGCCCGCCGTACATGCATGCCGAGCACGATCTGGCCCACGGGCAGGAAGCCCTTCTCGATGGTCAGAAACGGGTGCTTCTGGTTGGTATGCACGACCTCGCGCGTGGTGTGCGCGGGCTTGCCGTGCTGGCCCTTGGTGGCCGTGGTGATCGTCAGGTCGATCAGGTCGTTGTCGCTGTGGACCCAGACGTGCAGCACTGGCTCCTGTTCCATCGTGTGCG
>JBDTHH010000298.1:0-2555 GCA_039937055.1 Ktedonobacteraceae bacterium
TTCGACGGGACCGAGCGGCTGCCTGGTCGCGCTGATTGTGGGACTGATCACTATCGTGATCCTTGTCAGCAGCATCGCAGCCATCAGCCTCACCATCCTGGCGCCCGCGCTCTCTACCCTCAGCGGCACCACAGATGTGCTGCCTGACGGCATCCTGCCGCTGCATGGCGACCATTTCTTGCCGGGGAGCAGCGCCAGTCTTGTGCTTGATGGTTCGCAGCCCCTCGAATTCATCGATATGGACCCCGACACTCGCTTCGCCTACGCCGGGAGCACGGCCGGCCTGGCCCTGGCTGCCACCAGCAGCACGCGGGCACCAGTGGCAGGCACTAACGTAACTGTCAAGAACGACGGCAGTTTCGATGTGAAGATCAGCATCAATCCTGGCTGGTCTCTTGGGCAACACACGATTCGCGCCTCCGAAAAGGTCACCCCGCGCAGCGCCGTGCTGACCTTCACGATCCACGAGCCCGGCACACTCCCGACGGCCACCCCGGCGGGAGACGCCACGCCAACGGCAACAGATACACCCACATCTACCACAGCGACGCCCACAGCCACCAGTGGCACACAGACCGCGCTCAGTTGTGTCAACCCCAACGCCGTCACCCTGGGTCCCGTGAGTGAGGGCTACACACAACTGGCCACAAAGACGATCACGCTCTGCGCGAGCGGAACAGGGACCGTAAAATGGGTAGCCACCTGGAACACGTCGCAGGCCCCCTGGCTCCAGCTTAGCAATACATCGGGACAGATCCAGGCGCCGTCGCAGCAGCAGATCAGCGTCAGCGCAGCGGCCAGCGCGCTGAAGGCCGGCAACTATAGCGCGACCGTCACCTTCAACGACTCGCAGGGCGACCCGGCCATCAACCTGAGCGTGGCCTTTACGGTGCAGGCCGGGTGCATCAGCGCCACGCCAAACACCCTGAACTTCACCATCATGGCCGGCGGCAACACTCCCCCGGCGCAAACAGTGATCGTCAGCAACTGCGGGGCGGTCGGAAGCTGGTCCGCCTCCATGCAATTGCAGACCACCACCCAGTGGTTGAGCCTGAATCCAGGCAGCGGCACCCTGAACAGCCGGGCGACCCAGAACGTCAGCGTAGCGGTAACCGGTGCGAGTAGTGGACTCAGACCCGGCACCTATACAGGCAAGCTGTTGTTTGTGAGCGGGTCAAGCCTGGCTACGGTGAGTGTGACGCTAACAGTGCGGTCCGCGCCGGTCCTGATATTGGAGACTCCCCAGCCACCGGTGTTTAATGGCTGCCCCAGCGATCCAACAGGCGGCGGGTGGATCTGTTACGCCTCGCTTAATAGCAGCCAGAACAACCAGGCCAGCCTCACCTGGACCGCGTCGAGCACTGGCGTACCTAACATCACCTTCTCACCAGCCAGTGATACAATGAAGCCTGGCCAGACGGACCGCGTGAGAATCTTCGTGCCGAGAAACAGTTGCCAGATTCCGACGACGCTCAGCTTCAAGGGGCCAGGCAACACCATCACTATTACATGGAACTGCGGGCAGACGCCTGGATAAAGGCCAGGCACGCTCTATAGAGAGGGTATTAGGAAAGAGGCATGCAAAACGACTCGCTCGTTGGGAGGAAACTGGGGGCCTACCTTATCCAGAATAAACTGGGCGAGGGGGGCATGGCCCGTGTCTACAAGGCGTATCACGCGCGCCTGCGCCGCGACGTGGCAATTAAGGTCATCTTGCCCGAAGTCGCCGACCAGGCAGGATTCCGCGAGCGTTTCGAGCGCGAGGCCCAGGTGATTGCCAGTCTGGAGCATCGCAACATCGTGGCCGTTTACGACTTTGGCGAACTCGATGAACTGACATACCTGATCATGCAATACGTCGGTGGCGGCACGCTGCGCGAGCAGATGCGCGGGGGGCGGCCGCTGGATGCACGCCTGGCTGCCAACTATGCGATGCAAATGGCGCAAGCCCTCCATCATGCGCACTTGAAGGGCATCGTGCATCGCGACGTGAAGCCGCAGAATATGCTCATTTCGGCCAGCGACCCCATGCTCATCCTGCTCTCGGACTTCGGCATCGCCAAGCTCTTCGATCAGCATACCCAGGAAGCCTCATGGACGACGCTTACCGCGCCCACGGCAGGCAGGACGGGGGGAGGAGACAATGCCAATCCAGCCCTGACGAGCGCGGGACAGATGGTGGGAACCGCCGAATATATGGCCCCCGAACAAATCAACCTGAAGCAGGTGGATGCGCGTACCGATGTCTATGCCCTGGGGGTTGTGCTCTTCCAGATGCTGACCGGGCAGGTGCCATTTCAATCGTCAACCTTACTGGGCATACTCTATCAACATGTGCATACGCCACCTGTGCCAGTACGCGAGCTGAATCCCGCCGTGCCTGACAGCCTGGCGCAGATTACCGCAAAGGCCATGGCGAAGGCGCCAGAGATGCGCTTCCAGTCGGCCGAGGCCATGGCCCAGGCCCTGGAGAGCGTCATCACGCCATCCACCAACCAGCTCTCCACCCCCCTGGCAGGTCCGTATGTCTCCTACCCGCCACCCGGAAGCAACTC
>JBDTHH010000299.1:0-2814 GCA_039937055.1 Ktedonobacteraceae bacterium
AAGAGGTTATGGGCCAGCATGACCTTGTCGATCGCATAGGCAAAGGCCTGGCGCACCTCTGCTTTATCGAACGGCGGCATGGTGGTATTGAAGAAGAGCAGATCGGTCTGGAGCAATGGCGTTGAGATGAAGCCTGCCATGCCTTTGGCAGCCGCCAGGTCGTTCTGTTGAATATTCCACATGAAGTCGTACTGGCCTGCGCGATATGAGGCGAATGCTGTGCCTGGCTCGTTGACAAAGACCATATCCACTTCGGTCAAGCGGGTCTTCGCTCCATAATAGTGCGGATTGGGCACCAGCATCATCTTGACATTGTGATCCCATTCTTTGAGCATAAACGGGCCGGTGCCAGCGCCGCTGCCAGGCGCGTGATTGATCCAATCGGTCTGTCCGTACTGGTCGATGAGGCGCTTGTTCAGCGGGAAATAGAGTGGGTTCGCGAGCAGTTTCAGGAAAAATGGCGACGGCTGGACAAGGGTAATCTTCACCGTCTGCGCGTTGGGCGCCTTTACCCCTGGCAGGGTCTTTGTTTTCCCACTGCTGACCTCCTTCGCGCCTACGATAGAGCCTTCAAGAGTGCTGGCGACGGGAGATTTTACCTCCGGCAGGAGGGCGCGCGTGAGCGTGTAGACGTAGCTCTGTGCCGTTACAGGAGTGCCATCTGAAAAAGTGATGCCGGGCTTCAGATAGAACGTGTAGACCCGGTTATCCTGAGAAATGCTCCAGGTTGCCTGGTCGGATACCACGTTGAGGTCCTTGTCGAAGCGTACCAGGCCGCTATAGAGCATCCCGACGCCGAGAGCCGAATTCGGGTCCGGTCCCTGGGTTGGATCATTGGGGTCTGGCTGCTGCGCAGGATCGAGGTAGCCGATCTCCTGCGTGCCGACGTTGGGAAAGGTGAGGACCTGCCTGGGAGCCAGCGGGAGCGCGCCGCCGCTGGTTGCTGGCACGCTCCCGCTCTCGCATGCCGCCAGGATAAGCAGCAGGCAGAAAGCCAGCAGAGCCGTGGATACACGTGTGAAGTATAACAAACATCCAACTCCTGACTTACGACGCGCGGAAACTCACGCCCCAGCCGCCGCGCGGGTACTCCCACTCGATGGCTTTGCGGTCGCAGGCGACATAACACGTGCCGCATTCCAGGCAGTGCTCATAGGAAAAGTGCATTTCGCCTCCCAGTAGTTCAAAGAGACCCGCCGGACATACATAGACGCAGGGGGTGAGGTCGCACCCCTGGCACATCTCACTATTGACACGAATATGCGGCTGCTTATCAATGTTGAAACGTACTAAGTCCAGGCGTTCTTCTACGGGTTGCATGGTGGCTCCTCCTAGAAAAATAAGGCTCGTCCGGCTTGCCAACTGTCGCGGAGTAGTGTGCGCAAGGGTACCTTTCCACGTAATGTGTCAAGCAGTGTGCGCCCCAGCTTACGACGCGGTTTTCCGTCTGAGCGAAAGACGTTTTCGGCAGCCTGGCAGAGTAGCTCAGGATAGAGGTTTTGCAAGCGCTCATTATTTATGAAGTTGGGCGCGTTGCGGAAACGTTTCATGTCTTGCAGCACAAAGCCCTCTTCCAGGCGCTTGCGGTAGTGGGACATACTGACCGCTGAGAAATCGTTGCTGGCATGCGCCTCCTGAGCCGTGGCGGCCGCCGCCAGACCAGAGGCGATGGCGAAGTTCATGCCTTCCAGGAAGAGTCCGGCCGCGAAGACGAAGCCGGCCGCGTCGCCCGCTACCAGCAGGCCCCCGCGCGATAACTGCGGTAGCATAGCCCAACCGCCTTCGGGTATCATATGCGCCGAATATTCGATGGTTACACTATCGCGCACGAGTGGCGCGACTGCCGGGTGGCGTTTGAACTGGTCGAGCAGCTCATATGGCTTCTGACGATGTTCCGCCAGGGAGGCGATCTGCGTGATGACGCCGATCGAGAGCGTATCGCGATTGGTGTAGAGGAAGCCGCCTCCCTTCACATCGCCTGACGCAAAGCCAATATACTCGTTGGCCACCCCATCATCACCATTCAGGTTAAAGCGTTCCTCAATCGTGTGGGCATCGAGGCGCAGCACCTCTTTGATGCCCAGCGACATCTCAGCGGCATGAAACGTGTGCTGAAGCCCGGCTCTTTTGGCCAGGAAAGAGTTCGCCCCGTCGGCGGCGATCACTATAGGCGCGTACAGTTCTCCTTGCAGGCGCCGGCACAGCACGCCCACGATCTGGTCTCCGTCGTAGAGCAGATCATCCACAACCGTAGATGTAATCAGGACCGCCCCGGCCTCCTCGGCCTTGCCGGCCAGCCAGCGGTCAAATTTGGGGCGCAGCAACATCAAGCCGTTGTAGGGCGGCTGGGCGTAGTGGTTGGTGCGAAAATCGACGGAGAGCGCCGATTCTCTTCCCAGAAAGGTAATGATGCGCCGCGTCAGGTAGCGCTCAATGGGGGCCTCTTCCCAGTAATTGGGCAGCAAGTCGCCCAGCAGCCCAGGCGCGTAGAGAACAGCCCCGGAGACATTCTTCGCTCCCGCATACTCGCCGCGCTCAATCAAGGCGACCTGTAACCCCGCGCGTGCCAGCGCAAGGGCGGCGCTGCTCCCAGCCGGACCAGCACCCACCACAATGGCGTCGAATTGTTGCTTCACGTTTTGATACCGCTCTTCGCCCTCGTTTCAAGCCTCTTCCCTTTCCTGCATAACAATGCCAGAAGAGAACCTGCTCGTTATTATACTCTCAAGGCTATTCCTTCTGAGCAAAAAAGTCAAGGGCAACCTGAAAAACGGGCGTGGCATCATAGATGTGCCGTCATCCGTAGCGCGTGGC
>JBDTHH010000300.1:0-4758 GCA_039937055.1 Ktedonobacteraceae bacterium
GGCTTGCCGCGTCCGTATCAGCCGCACACGGACGCGGCAAGCCGGGTCCCTACGCGAGAAGAGGTATCGCCCGTCACCCTGGCGAATGACGCTTGACGAAGCACTACATATTCAGGAGGGAGAAAGCATATGCCAGAGAACTCTATCCTTGTGGTTGGCAGCCTCAATATGGACCAGGTTGTGCGCGTTCCGCGCGTCCCTATGCTGGGGGAGACGCTTCTGGGGGCCGGGTCGCTGAAACTGGTACCCGGTGGCAAAGGGGCCAACCAGGCGGTCGCGATGGCGCGCCTGGGAGCTGCTGTCACGCTGGCGGGGCGCGTGGGACGCGATGCATTCGGCCAGCAACTCAGAGATTCGCTGCAAGCCGATAGCGTGGACACGGCTTTGATCGTCGTCGATCAGGAAGAGACGAGCGGGACGGCGTTCATTTTTCTGACCCCTGGCGGCGACAACGCCATTGTAGTGGCGCCCGGCGCTAATATGCGTGTGGGACGTGATGCAGAGCAGATGGCGCGCATTGTGCGGGCGCTTCCCAACTTCCGGGCGCTGGTACTCCAGATGGAGATCCCAGTGGAAACGCTGGGAACGCTGACGGCGGCGGCGCACGCCGCCGGTGTTCCCGTGATACTGAATGCCGCCCCAGCCGGACCGCTGCCGGGGGAGATGCTGAAACAACTGGCCGTGCTGATCGTCAACGAGACCGAGGCCGTGACTATCGCAGCATCCCTCCCGAACAGCGAGACATCCGCGCACTCTATCCAGCGCGTAGACTCGCTGGAAGATGCTCGCCTGCTGGCAACGTCGCTCCACGCACACGGCATAGCCAGAGTCGTCATCACCCTGGGAGCACAGGGGGCGGTGATGGTCACGAGGGATGAGGCTGGAAAGGCGCACAGTCTCCACCAGCCCGCGCCCGCAGTCTCGGTTGTGGACACGACCGCCGCTGGCGACTGCTTCGCCGGCGCGCTGACCGTGGCTCTGAGCGCTGGCGAAGCATCCGCTGGCGCCCTGCGCTTCGCCGTCTATGCCAGCGCGCTCAAAGTCACCCGTTTCGGCGCGCAGTCCGGCCTCCCAGTGCGCGCGGAGGTCGCTGAGTTCCTGCGCCAGCGCGAGGGTCTGGGCTAGACTTTGACAATTCGCGCCCTATGGAATATATTTAAGGCAATGTAATTCCTACTACGCAACTTGGATTAAGAAGTAAGCATTAGCATAGAGTAAGGAGCCAGAACGATGCCAGAAATTAACGAAGCGGAGGTCATGGATGCGCTACACGAGTGCTATGACCCGGAGATTCCCGTCAACATTGTCGATCTCGGCCTGGTCTACAATGTGGCGATCAACAACGATGCGGGGGTGGTTGATGTCACAATGACGCTCACATCCATGGGCTGCCCCATGGCGGGCGAGGTCGTCTCTGAGGTCGAGATGCGCGTCGGCCAGGTCGAAAACGTCAAGGCCTGCAAAGTCGAAATGACCTTCACTCCACCCTGGTCCACCGAGCGCATGTCCGAGGATGCTCGCTGGGAACTGGGCATGATCTAACGCGCGACACGCGAATACACGTATTATATCCGATTCGCGTAGGAGCGTGAGAAGGGTAGGCACGCGGGAAGGGTAGGGGCGCGGTTTACAAGCCCGCTTGCTCGCCGGCGAGCAAGCTTGTAAACCGCGCCCCTACCCTATTTGCCTCTTTTGTTCGATTGCGCCTGATCCTTCCCTCAACTTTTCCATGAGACCGCAAGAGGCTCCTCTTGCGAAAGCCTTCCCCTTACATAAATCGCGGGTCCCTCCCCCTGGATTTCGCTCTTCCCACCTATCTACTGATATGCTATACTAGCTTGCGCATAGGACTGAACTCTATTCACCCGGTATATTCCATAGTAAACAATAAAGAAGGCACGATGGCATTTGAAGGACCGCCCGATGGTGATATTCGCGCGACGCTAGCGCTCAGCCCGGATGAGGCCGCGACCGGTACCATCCGCACAATTACTCTGCCTGGGGGCCGCCAGATCCAGGTGCCGATCCCGGCAGGCATTCGCAGCGGACAGGAGCTACGCGTGGAAGGTCAGGGCGTGCCATCCGCTTACACGCAACGGCCAGGGGACCTGATCCTCTCGATTGCAGTCGCCTTACCCGGAGAGGTTGTAAGCCAATCACAGTCGTATCCCCAAATGGGTACGGATATGCCGACATATATGGCACCAGCGCCCGCCATTGGGTCGCCCCCGGCTGGCGCCTTCTACCCACCTTACCAGCCTGGCGGCCCTATAAACGGGAACCCAAGCGATCTGTCTTCTCAGGCGCCAATGTATGCCCAACCAGGACCCCCGGCCTATACGCACTATCCTCAAGCACCGGCGCAACCGGGCTATGGGCAACCTCCGCAAGCAGTGTCACAACAACAACGCGCCCGGCCAAAGAACATGTTTATCCTGTTAACCATACTGGCCCTGGTGATTATCACCGGTAGCACGTTGCTGGTGTACGCGGCCGTCATCAGGCCAGGACAGCTCAACGCGCAGGCCACCAGCACGGCCCAGACGCAGGTACAGCAGACAGCACAGGTCAACGCCGCTAATACAGCGCAGGCCAGCGCTACCAGGCAGGCGATAGCCAACGCCACTACCACGGCGCAAAGCGTGTCGAATGCGGACGCCACCGGGACCGTTACCGCGCTGCAAAGCCTCTATACGACCGCCACAAGTGGGACACCGGCGCTCAATGACCCCCTGAGCGGGCCAGATAGCAACAACTGGCAGCTTGGCAATTCAGGTTCAGGCGGCGACTGCACGTTCACAAGCGGGACTTTTCACGTTATCCAGACGAAAGCTCCCTATTTTTTCTATTGCACCGCCCAGGCCAAAACTTTTAACAACTTCGCCTTCCAGGTGCAAATGACGATCACACGCGGGGATACTGGCGGAGTTATTTTTCGCGCCGACGGTACGAACGTCAAACTCTATTATCTGAGCATTGGTCAAGATGGCATCTACCATCTCTACCTCTATGCCGATAGGACCAGCACGCATGCCCGGACGCTGCTTACCGGCGCCATCACAGTGATTCATACAGGCCTCAATCAGGTAAACCTGGTCACGGTGATTGCCCGTGGCAGCAACCTCTACTTTTACATAAATAAGGAATACGTGAACAGTATCAGCGATAGCACATATGCATCCGGCCAGATTGGTTTCGTCGCGGAAGCTCATACGCAATCGACAGAGGTTGTATTTAGCCAGGCACAGGTATGGACGCTTTAGAGGAGTACGAAGGACACAGACATGCCAGAGGGCGCAAGTTTTGCCTGCGCCTCTGCACGAGAATGGGGAATATTTCAAATTTATACATTACACCTATGATCAGGAGGTCTCATTATGCGCTGCAATTCATGCCAGGCGCCGTTACCGCCTGGAACCGCGACCTGTCCGACCTGTGGAGCATCTACCCCTTACAATGCGGCTCCATCTGAAGCGCCTCCATCTGAAGCGCCTGCTCCGCCCTCCACACCTGGGCCAGAGCTGCTCTATAACGCCGGAACAGAGCCAACGTCCGGTTCTCAGTATGATACTTTCATGGAAGCAGGCCCGTTTCCTGCCAGGTCGCAACAGCCCGTGCCCCCGTGGGAGTTTCCCTATTATGGCGCGGGCGCCAACCAGCCACCACCCACGACGCCTCAGCAATTTTATTATGGCGCGGGCGCCAACCAGCCACCGCCAGCGGCCTATCCTGGCCAGCAAACGCCCTATCCTGGGCAGTACCAGGCGCCACTTATGCAGCCCCGACCGCCGGCGCGGGCGCGCCGTGGCTTCAGCGCCACAACAGTCCTGCTCGTGGGCCTGGCTCTCCTCATACTGCTCAGCGGGCTGGGGCTTGTCTTCTACGCGGCCATCTACCATCCCGCTCAGTTAAAGGTCCAGGCGACCGCTACCATCTCGGCGCTGTTTACCGCCAATGCCAGGAGCACTGCCATAGCGAACACCCAGGCCACCGGCACCGCACAGGCGTATACGAAAGCCACGGCAACCGCGCAGGCCCAGGCTACAGTGGATGCACAGGCCACCACAACCGCGCTCGACGCTATCTACACCCGCGCAACCAGCGGCAGACCCGTGCTCGATGATCCACTGGCCGGTCAGGATGGCAATAACTGGGATCAGGGCCAGGCTTCAGGAGGCGGAGGGTGCTTCTTTGCGGGTGGTGCCCTGCACGTCAGCATCCAGTCAAGCAATTTCTACCTCCCCTGTATGGCGAACGCCACAAACTTCAGCAACTTCGCCTTTCAAATACAGGCGAAAATACTCACCGGCAGTCACGCAGGACTCATTTTTCGCGGCAACAATAACACCAACAAATTCTATCTCGTTGATATAGGTCGCGACGGCTCATGCACGCTTTTCTTTACAAAGAACAGCGGGCGCAGTATGGCACTGGCTGACACACCGACTACCGTTGTCAAGACCGGCCTGAACCAGGTAAACCTGATCACGGTTATCGCGCGTGGCAGCACTATTTCGATATATATCAATAAGCAGTTTGTCTTCACCATCTCCGATAGCACATATATATCGGGGCAGATCGGCGTCTTCGCCGCCGCCGATAACCAGCCTACCGAGGCCAGCTTTACGCACGCGCAGGTATGGGCCTTATAGGGACAATATCTATTGGCAGACACACAAAAGCATGTTATGCTAATTCGGCTTTGTAGAAAAGTTTTATCCACATATACTCACCAGGAGGACTTATCATGGAATGCCG
>JBDTHH010000301.1:0-4477 GCA_039937055.1 Ktedonobacteraceae bacterium
ACCGCGCGCGTCATGCGCCGGTAGCCAGGCACAACGCGGGGATCGAAGCCGTGGATGAGCTTCTGATAGGCCCAGTCGCTGGCGTGGACCGATTGCTCCTCGGTAATGATCAATCCGCAGCCGCCCCTGGCGCGTTCGGCATAATAGGCTGCGAGCCGTGGCCCCGGCAGGTTCTCCTCCGCCAGGTTGGTCAGGTGGGCCGCGAAGACCACGCGGTTGGGAACGACGGTCTGCCCGATGCGAATAGGAGTGAAGAGATACTGGTACTGGCCTGCCATGCTGGTTCTCCCTGGTAGAAGCTGTGTTCTCTGGCCGATGCCCTTTCCTCGTAGGGATAGTATAGCGGTTTTTTTCTACGACGGCAAACCTGATATGCACAGGCGCTGTTCTAAAGAAGCTGTTCCAATAGCTGGTAGAGACTTTCTGAAAATTGCGCTTGAGAGGTGGTTAGACGCTCCTCTTGTTCTGCCTATGCTGCTCATATGCTTCAATCACTGCCTCTTGTTCAGGCGTTTCAATAGAGCCGGGTCGTTTCATGCGCACCTGCTCGCTAGCCTCTCTGGCAGAACTGCCTTGCGAGACAAGGTAACATGTCAGAATGGTTCCTGTGCGACCAAGGCCCGCACCGCAATGGACAGCGACAGGCAGGCCATGAGTAAGAAAGCTATCGATACTGGTGATGGCTCGCTCGACCTCATCGAGGGTTGGTGCCGTAAAATCTGCCAGAGGGAGATGCTCTCTGTGGATCTCGTACTTCCTGAGAAGATCCACAGGTAATGGCTCTTCAGCCAGGCTCAGCAGAGCCCGCACTCCCAGTTTTCGCAGCAAGGCAATAGCATCCTCAGAGCCTGGATAAGAGGCTCCTGCAAGCCGATTCTCAACTACCCAGCTAAAATTTGGCACGATAAACTGCTGTTTCTCCTCCTCAGTGAGAGGGTACTCCTGCAGGACGCGCACAGGAGAAACAAAAAGATCGTGGCGGAACACACGGTCTACACGCCTTCGTTCGTTGAGCTGCCGTACGATTTCGTCTGACATCGGTTTTCCCTCTTTTTGCTCATATATATCCTATTCATATGAGAATAGGAAACGATCTCCTTATAGATGAGTCCGCTTAATGCGTCAGGCACACAATCTCACGCTTGCATACCTACCTGTCGCCCTTCCAGGATAGCCTGCTCGATGTGGCGGGGAGCGACGCAATCTCCGGCGCGGAAGAGGCGTGGCAGGTGGCCTTTGAGCGCGTAGTACAGCCCCTGCTCTGGCCGCTCGTATGTGCCGAGCACCACCATGTCGGCGGGGAGCGCTCGCTCGCCGGCTATGAAGCGGTCGCTGACGATGACCTGTCCCGGCTCGATGCGTACAACGGAGGTGTGCGGCGTCATGGTGACGCCGTGGGCCAGGACGCGTTGCATCCAGGGCACGATATCATGGGTGGCCACAAGGTCGTGCCCGACGTACCAATCCTCGGTCACAATTTCGACGCTGCGACCTTCTGCCGCCAGGAGTTCGGCTACCGAGAGAAGGCCGTGCGATGCCGTCTCGTCGATGACCACCACGCGTGCTCCCTCGTCGCGCTCGCCGCGCAGGATGCGCCGTACATCGATGACGTGCGGCAGATCGTGACCAGGGATGGGCAGCAGGCCACTCCCGGTGTAGGCGCCCGTGGCAATGAGCACTGTGGCGGGCCGCTGCGCCAGCAGCATCTTCGGCGTCACCTCCACGCCCAGGTGTAGCTCTACTCCGAGCTTCTCCAGTTGCGCCTGCAAATAATCGCTAATCAGTTGTAGCTCGCCGCGTCCTGGGCCTTTGGCGGCCAGTGCCACCGTCCCGCCCAGGATCTGCTCGCGCTCGTACAGGGCCACGCGCCGTCCCCGCAGCGCCGCCGTGCGGGCCGCCTCCATTCCGGCCGGCCCGCCGCCGACGACCACCAGGGATGGGGCCGTCCCGGCTGGTGAAAGCCACTGGGGTATGGGAATGATCGGCTGTGTTGCCGGCACATCGGGGTTCACGTTGCACCCCAGTGGTACATTCATGACGCCTCGCACCTGGCAGCCCTGGTTGCAGGCGATACAGGGGCGTACCTCGCTGGCCTGCCCTTCCTGTGAGAGGCGGGGCAGATTTGGATCGGCGATCAGCGCGCGTATCATCTCTACTCCGTCCGCCTGTTCCTGCGCGAGGATCTGTTCGGCCTGGGTGGCGTTCATGACGCGCCCGGCGGCGAATACAGGTATGGTGAGTGCCGCCTTGATCGCGGCCGCCAGGTGCGCCGCGTACGCTGGCGGGATATGCATCGAGGCGTGGAAGGGGAACATATGCGTGCTGAAGATGCTGCCCATCGTGATAGTCATATAGTCAATACGCCCTGTCTCAGTGAGCAAACGGGCGATCTCCAGACCCTGCTCAGGCGTGATGCCGGCCCAGGGGGCCAGTTCATCGCCGCACAGGCGCACGCCCAGGATGCGCTCGCCTCCCAGCGACTGGCGGACGGCCTCGATGGTTTCCTGCACGAAGCGCAGCCTGTTTTCGAGCGAGCCACCATACTGGTCGCCGCGCTGATTTGTGAGCGGCGAAAGAAACTGACGCAGCAGCGAGCGATCCGCGATCTGTAGCTCCACGCCGTCCGCGTTGGCCTCCACGGCATAGGTTGCCACCGAGGCGAAGCCATCGCTGACGGCATGAATATCGCCGGCTTCCATGGCTTTGGGCACCTCGCGTGAGGCCACGTCGGGGACGGCGGAGGGCGCCCATAGCTCCTGCTGCCTGTGATCACTGCTTGATTGCTGGCCGTTATGGTTAAGCTGGATGACAGCAAGGGCCTCGTGTTCATGGATGCGCTCGACCACCATCATGATGGCCGCCGTGGTACCGGGCAGGTAGCCAAGCACGGCATACTCGTACGGGAGGTCCGAGGGGTGGACGATATGCTCCTCCAGCACAATTATCCCCGCGCCACCTGCGGCGCGCGCCGCGTAGTAGTCGCCATGCTGTTCACTTAATTGATTATGGCGGGCATAGTTTGTCGTATGGCTCCCAAAGACAATGCGGTTGCGAGCTTCACACGGCCCGATGGTTAATGGCTGGAAGAGTTTCTGTTGCATAAGGGTATTGTATTGCAATTTCGGCGTAATCTCAAGCGTCGTAGGGACAATGGCTTGCCTTGGATCGCATAGGGGCGATGTGGAGCAGGCCCCCTTTGTGTCTTCCCTTCACGCCACCTTGAATCTATAAATTTCTACATGTTTGTTTTACGCTGTAGTCAATCTATAAATTTCTACATGTTTGTTTTGCAGTAGACTATGCTGAATACGTGAATGAAGTCTCCTCCATATGGAGTGGCTTCTCTCGCTCTGATGTGGTGGGGCAGTGGATGTGGCATATTTTACGCAGAATGTGTAGGTATCCCTCATGTACCTGACCATGAATAGCGCATTGCTCATGTTTATGTGGGGTTTTCTCTACCTTCTCTTCGTTCTCTCCGATGCTACATTTCTGCCTCTCTCTCGTAACTGCTACTCTCTATCTTCTGCTGCATTTTTAGCTGCCGTGGGGAAGAAGTAGGGCCGTTTTTAGAAAGGACTGTAGCACTATATGAACTCTGAAACTCGTGATGACAATGCGCGTGAAGCCGCAACACAGAAGCTATTCGAGTCGTTTACCACTATGCGATCGCGCCGGGGCGTGCTCAAAGGAGCGGTTGCGGGTGCTGGTGGGCTGGCCCTGGGTGCTAGCGTTATACCGGCGTATGCCTCTACACTCAGCAAAACCAGGCCGATGGGGGGCGACTTCCCGAATGATGTCGTTGCCATCCTGACTGTCGCGCGTACGGCCGAGCAGTTAGCTGTTACCTTCTATAGCAATGGGATCGCTAATGCCAGCGCCCTGGGCATCCAGGGAGACAACCTGGCTTATCTCAAGGCCGCGCTTATCGAGGAGCAGATCCACCAGCAATTCTTCACAGCTCATGGTGGACAATCGCTGGCCGACACCTTTAGCTTCCCGCAGGGCGCCAAGACCTTTGAAGACCTCGGCACGTTTATCGCGACCCAGCAGCAGCTTGAAGGAGTGTTCGACTCCGCGTTCCTGTCTGCTATCAGGGAGTTTGCGGACATGGGGCACTCGGACCTCGCGCAGATTGCCGGGCAGATTGCCTGTATCGAGTCGGAGCATCGCGCATTAGGGCGAGCCATCGGGGGTCTTGTGCCCGCCGATAACTGGGCATACGCGCCTGTGCTGATCGCGCAAGTAGCGGACGCGCCCGCTCTGGTGCAGCAGGCGGGCTATCTCAGTCCGGTCACTGGCAATACCTATCACTATGTTGAAGTGAGTACCGATGGTGGCGGTGTTGAGCAGCGCGTTCCCTTTGCGGCCAGCAGTACCGCAGTAGGGCGCGGCTAGCCCGGTGGGGTGCTGAGTGAAACCGGTACCCCGCTCGAAGGTAGGGGCGCGGTTTACAAGCCCGCCTGTTCTTCGGCGA
>JBDTHH010000302.1:0-3938 GCA_039937055.1 Ktedonobacteraceae bacterium
AGAAGAAAGAAGGAAGCACAATGACTATTACTCGCCATCCATTTCGCGGCGAGGCCGATATGCCCCGTATCCTTGACCTTGTCGATAGTATGCCCCTTACCTGTCCACACGTCATTGATCTCCCCTGGCGGCTCAGTTCCCCCGCCATCAACGAGGGACGCGATGCCGCTTTCTGGCAGGATAGTGGCGGACGGGTGGTGGGCTTCGCGGCCTGGCAATACGACTGGGCTGCGCTCGACTTCTTCATTCTGCCGGGTCCACAGCAGTCGGCTATCGAAGTTGATCTCTTCGCCTGGGTCGACGAACGCTTCCGCGAGCGCGACGAGGAGCGTGGGCAGCCACTCCCCTACTGGGTAGAGTTTCAGGATGACGATCAAGCGCGGCGGCAGTTAGTGGAAGAGCGCGGCTTTCTACACGACGAGGGCGACCGCCGCGTCCTCCTCCAGCACGCGCTCGCCGACCTTGCTCCTGTGCCAACGCCGCCGGCCGGTTTCATGCTTCGTCCTCTGGCAGGCGCGCAAGAAACCGCGGCCTACGCCGAAGTACATCGTGCAGCCTTCGAGAGCACGTCGATGACGCCAGAGTGGCGCGCGCGGACGATACGTATGCCCCAATATCGATCCGAACTCGACCTGGTTGTCACAGCACCCGATGGCTCGCTTGCCGGCTTCTGTATCGGCTGGCTCGTCCCTGAGCGCCGCGTGGCCCAGATCGAGCCAATCGGCGTCCATCCACGTTTTCAGCGCCTTGGCCTTGGACGCATCCTGCTGCTGGAGATGCTCCGGCGTTTCAAAGCGCAGGGAGCCAGCAGCGCGATCATCGAACCCTACACCGGTAACGCCCCGATTCACCGGGCCTGTGAAGCTGTTGGCTTTCAGCAGGCGCATACCATCCGCAGCAAGGGGAAGTGGCTGACCCAAACTACAGCCATGAAGTGAAGCTAGATCGTGCTGTAGGGCCGGTTGTGCCGTACGGCGAGGCTAGCCCATTGGTTGATACAAAAGAGAGGAGGCGCGGCTTTCGTGTACGGGCGCCGCTGGCCTGCGCCCTGTTCCAATGACGCGCGGCCTAGATTCGACCGGCGCCGGCAATCGCTACGACGCGGGCATAGGTATTGGCCTGCACGATGGTGGCGACCGCGCCGGTCTGGATGTCCAGCGCGTAGAGCGTCCTATCGCCGTAGAAGGTAAGCACATGATTGTTAAACCAGCCGCCTAACTCGAATAGCTGGGCAGTACTGGTCGCGAGCAGTTTGGAAGTACCCACATGCAGGTGCGAGCCTGAGCCGCTGATCTGCACTACATACAGCGCGCTGTGACGGTTGTAGGGGGCCTGTTCATCGCTGGAGAACTCGACATAGACCAGGCTATGTTCGTCCGGGCTGAACAGGGGCGTGGTGACCCAGTGATAATTCGCGATGGTACGCAGGTTGTGCTGTTCGGGCAAGATCACCCGCGGGCCGCTCACCGCCAGCGGATGCCCGCCCAGCGTTCCCACGCTCAGGCTGTTCGCATAGGTCAGGGCGGCAATATCCTGGGGCACACTGTTATCGGTGGGGAAAGGCACCTCGCCCTCGTTCGTCGAGTAGAGCAGCATATTGCTATACGGCGAGAGCAGCAGCGGCCCCTGCTGCGGGTCCTCATCCAGGATCTGCACCGGCGTTGTGGCTGGGGGCGTGCTGAGGTCGAGCGCCCACAGGCCATTCTGCACCGCTTCGTGACTGCCACGATCATCCGTCAGGAGCAGAGTACCGTTGCCATGTTTGTCGAGCGTATCGACCATGGAGAAGACTCGGAAGCACGGACAATTCTCCGCCGATTGCTCATACACGCGCTCCGGATTCCCCAGGGGACCCGCGTAGACATCGATCAGGCCCTGCCCATCCGCCTGCTCGGTCGTCCAGGCGATCCATTTACCATCGGTGCTCAGGTCCATCGAAGTGATCACAAAATTGGGAGCCAGCGTCGCGATCTGCGTAGCCGTGCCGCTAAAGATATCGGTGAGCCATAGCCCGTTCCCGCTGTACAGAAGCTGACCTGCTGGGGTCAGGATAGGGCGCACAGCTTCGTTATACGTGTAGCCAGGAGTGGTAAGCATGCGCGGCGATCCACTGCCATCTAGAGAGATCATATACAGATTGTTCTGTTGTGGATTATGTTGATCCTGCTGTTCGTAGATCACATAATGGCCGCCAGGCAACTGCAAGGGGGCCACCGGCGCGTTATTTGGCGAGAAGATGGGGGGTACAGGTGTCGGCGTCAGACTCAGATTCGGGGTAGGAGTAGGTACTGAGGTGGTCGATGAAAGCTGGTCCGTCGGTGTGGGCGCGGTATGTGTGGCGGTAGCGGCAATCGAGGCCGCCCTCTGTCCGGCCGGAGAGAGGCTATAGATCAGCAGCCCCGTAAATAGGGTGAGAAGCAAGCAAATAAGGACGAGCAGGGAGATAGCCCCTACTATAGAGAGCCGCGTATGTTGCTGGGGCAACGGTTGCGAAATATGTGGTAGCGGCTTACCTGGTGGGTCAATTACGTTCTGTGTCAATGCTCCTCCTTTCTCCTACATACGCGGGCGAGGCAGTGTCGGCGGGCAAGGGGAGCCGAAGCCGTCGCCCCTACGCTGACTGGTCTACTCGTGGCGCCAATGAGGAGTCCTGCGTTGACGCGATGCGTGCTTTGGTGGCATGGCGCGCGATGAACGCGGCCGTTTTAGCGAACACCTCATCGCGGTCGTGATCTTTCATAATCACATGATACGAGCGATGGAAGATTACCAGGTGCTTTTCACGCGAACCTATGTGGCGATAGATCTCCCTGCCATCACGGGCCGGAACGACATGATCATAGATGGAGGCCATAATGAGCGCTGGCGCGGTAATATGCGGCAACTCGGTGCGCAGGTGCGGCAAGAAATTCATCAGGCTTTCAACCGGCGACAGAGGTGTCCAACGGTAATCACGCTTATAGCGACGGCGAGCCTCGTGATCGCGCACATCTTCGCGCAAAGACGGTAACATCGGAACAACGCGCTTGAGCATACGAATGAATGGTAGGGTCCAGGGGTAGAGATGAACCGGAGCGCACATGCTTACCACGCCAGCGACCTCTTCATGGGCGGCAATATGCAAGATCAACGCCCCTCCCAGCGAATGGCCAACGAGGAACACCATATCACAGCGCTGCCTGAGATCGGCCAGTTCATCGCGTACCGCCTGCTCCCAATGCTCCCAGCCCAGCGGCACCAGTTCGCGCACATGCACGCCCACACCGTGACCTGGCAGCGATACATTGTGGGTCACCATACCGCGCGCCTCAAGATATTTCGCCAGTTCGGCCATATCGTTCAGGTTCCCATTCAACCCATGCACAAGCAGGACGCCCACGATAGGCAACCCTGTCGAGGCAGTAGAGGATGTATCTTCCGGCATGTGAGATATCGTCATTGCTGGTCCCTGTTTCCTTGCGCTAGTGAACGGCACAGCCGTATCTCTTCTGCGCTGCTATTCCCTCATTGGATGTTATCATTGTATCCCAATTGCAGCTATTCCACTCTCCAAAGTTTACCAATGGGCTGCTAGAAACGAAAAAGTCATATTCACATATAGAATCATACCACACTGACACCAATCTAGCAGACAACTATCTAAAAAAGTTACCCAGCTTCTCCATCGCCTCTCTTTGCATTGATGGAAAAACATAAGAATATCTAGCCTTTTAGCCCGCCTCCATTCAAGTTCGTTGCAAAATTAAACAGTTCTCACATACTTCGAGAAAATAAGAGCTTTAACCACTTCTATAAAAAAATAAGATACCCAATCTACGAGCATATACGTATCCTGGGTATCTTTCATAAGTTAGTTTTTAGTCGTCAACTCCGCCTGTTTCCACGAGTCCCCTCCCTTCATCCGAATCTCATACCCTACTCCTTTTTCCCTTACCAAC
>JBDTHH010000303.1:0-8745 GCA_039937055.1 Ktedonobacteraceae bacterium
CGCCGTCTGCACCGGGTCCAGAGACGTTGTGCCGCCTGGCAGATCTTTGCCATAGGGCAGGCGTGTGAGCAGCACAGGCCACGTCCCAGCACTCGCGGGCCGGTACACATTGGCCCGCAGCACGGTACCATCGCGCATGGTCGCCGCTACATTAAACTCTACAGCTATAGAGAGATCAAGTTGTTCTGCCATTGAGTGCCTCCTGCTGCTCCATATAGGGACGACGATTTTGGCTCATAGATATGTCTCCACGGGCGATGGCTGCCTCGCCCGTGGAGACCGACGCGGGCGAGGCAAGCCGCATTGGTTGATACAAAAGAAGGGGAGAGCGCGCGCGGCGTTGGAGCAGGGCGCAGGCCAGCGGCGCCCCTACACGAAAAGAGCCACACGCTCGCATCCAGGCTTTCCGGTCCTGGACCGATATCTGGCAACCAGCGGCATCTCTCTTTCGTGTACGGGCGCCGCTGGCCTGCGCCCTGTGACCCGACGTGCGGCATCGCGCCCCCTCTGTCGGCTCTCCCCCTATTGTGTATCAGCCAATGAGCAAGCCATCGCCCCTACGAGACGTGTTCCCAGTGTAGCGTGCGCAGCATTTGCTGCAAAGCCTGAGAGGCGCGCCGGAATAAATCGGGTCCGCTGAAGCCCTGGTATTGCCCAGCACTGGCAAGGTGCGGCTCCAGCGCGAGAAAACCCGCATAGCCATCCTGGCGCAGGCTCTGTAAGAGATCAGGCCAGCGCGCCGCGCCTTCGCCTGCCGCGACAACGCTGCCATCGGGGCGCGCGTCTTTTACATGGACATAGTGTATCCATGGTCGCAGGGCCTCGTAGGCATCAGGATAGGGAACTTGCCCGCATTGAATGAAGTTCGCGGGGTCGAACACAGCCTGGAAGCTGGCGCTCGCATGCTGCTGGAACAGGTCGACGCAGCGTGCAATGGTGTCGCCGTAGATGTCCTTCTCGTTCTCGTGGATCAGGATTACATTGGCCGCCTGCGCGCGCGCAATCATCTCTCCCAGACGCCTGTGTACCTCATCTCTCCATGCGTCCGGGTCGGCCTGGCTTGTGGTAGGGGGATAGAAAGAAAAGATGCGAATAAAGGGCGCTTCAAAGATGTGGGCCAGCGTGATGGCTCGTTCCAGGCGCAACAGGTGCTCATCAAACGGGCTATCGACTGGCACCTTGCCGAGCGGGGAGCCGATGGCCGCGACGCCGATACCTTGTCTATCCAGCGTCTGCTTGATCTTCTCAACCTGCTGATCGCTGAGATCAAGCACGTTCGTTCCCCAGACGCTGCGTAGATCAAGGAAGTGAATCTGCTCGCTCTGGAGCACGGCAATCTGCTCATCGAGGTCGGCCGATATTTCGTCGGCAAAGGCTGAAAGGCGTATCATGAGAGTATTACCTCCTGGTGTGTGCGCGCCGCTTCGTAGATCCCCAGGATGATTTCGACGGGGTGCCGGGCCGCGTAGCCATCAACAAGCGGGGTGCCATCCTCGCGGATCGCGCGCATCATGTCGGCAATCTGCATGGCGTGGCTATAGTAGGAGAGGCCGCCGGGATCCCGCGCGGTAGCACTGTCCTTGCTGGCTTCCTTGTGTAGCGTAGCGTTGGTTCCGTAGGCGCCAACCGCCTCCTGCTGGTGCTCGCGAGCGAGATACAGGTAACTCAGATTGTCATCCTCAATTACCGCCGACCCCTGCGTGCCACATAGCTCGATACGCGTAGATACGCCAGGATAGGCGCTCGTCGTGGCGGCAATCGTGCCCAGCGCACCGTTGGCGAAGCGCAGCACCGCCACAGCCACATCTTCGGTCTCCATACTGTGCGCCAGGGTATCCGTGTAGGCAAAGATGCGGCTCACCGGACCCAGCAGCCACTGGAGCAGATCGATAGAGTGGATGGACTGGTTCATCAGGACGCCGCCCCCATCCAGCACCCAGGTGCCGCGCCACTCCCCACTGTCGTAGTAGGCCTGCGAGCGCCACCACGGCACAAACGTGTTGCCAAGCACCAGCTTACCGAATGCCTGCTCATCGACAAGCCCGTGGAGGCGCTGCACGGCATCAGTAAAGCGGCGCTGGCTGATAACCGCCAGCTTGACAGCGGTTTCGCGCTGCACTCGCAGCATCTCATCGATGGCGGGCAGCGTGATCTCAATGGGCTTCTCCACGATCACATGCCGTCCGGAACGCATAACCTGGCAGGCCTGTTCTCCGTGTTGCCCGCTGGGCGTGCAGATGTTGACCACGTCCAGGTGCGCGCCATCCAGCATCTCCTGTAGATCGCTATAGGCCGTGACCTGATACTTCTCAGCCAGCACACGCGCTTTCTCCGTATCGCGGTCTGCCACGGCCACAAGCTGTGCGTCAGGCAGGCTTGCGATGGCCGCCGCGTGAATGGGACCAATGACGCCGCAGCCAAGGATACCGAACCGGAGTGTCTTTGCCATGCACCTTTTCCTCTTACTAGATACAATGTCTACTGTTTCGTCAACCTTCATGGGACGGTCAAAGTGTAGTGGCGCCCCTCGCGGGTGTCATGTCCCACCCGCCGATTGAAGGTTGTCAGAAGCACTACTCACAAACAGCACATAGAAGGCCCTCCCATAAAGGTGAGGCTATGTTGACGGACAAGGGGAGCCCGGGCCAGCGTCCCTATATTGTGTAATCCCAGTAAATAGAATAGAATGAATATTGCCGGGACGCGATTCACTTTGCCTACGTCCATCATATCATGTAGGGCATCTGTTTGGAGATGTTTGATGAGCAAAGACGGGACTAATTTCGATCTATCCATGCATATCACCCCCGAACGACTCAGAACGTTTTTCCAGCCGCGTAGTATCGCCCTCGTTGGCGCTACCGACAACTCGCGCTGGTCTATCTATACCTTCCAGAACCTGAAGAACTCTGGCTATCCGGGTCCCGTCTTTTGCGTGAACCCCCATTACGAGCGCGTCCACGGCGAGCCAGCAGTGAAACGGCTCTGCGATATACCTCAGTCGGTAGACCTGGCCTACATTATGGTTCCGACGCAGCAGGTCTATCCAGTCCTGCAAGAGGCCGCGGCGGTGGGCATTCGCAACGTCGTGATTTTGACATCTGGCTTCAGCGAGATGGGCAGCGAGGGCCAGGAGCGCGAGCGCCAGATCCTGGAATTCGCGCAGCAGCACGATATCGTCATGCTGGGGCCTAACGGCAATGGTTTCGTCAACGTCACCACCGGCACCACGCCGTACGGACTGCTTCTGCCGGTGCCGCTCAAAAAGGGCCCGGTGGGCGTGGTCTTGCAGAGTGGGGGACTGACGAGCATCGTGATCTCGCAGGCCCAGACGCGACATGTCGGGTTGAGCCTGCTGGTGTCCATGGGCAACGAGACCATGCTTTCGGCCACCGATGTGATGGACTACCTCATTGAGGACGAGGCGACGCGGGTCATTGCGGTCTTCATGGAGTCGATCCGCCAGCCCGCCACCTTTCAGCGCCTGGCGCGCAAAGCCCTGGCGCGCAAAAAGCCCATAGTGGTCCATAAAGTAGGCAGAACCGACCTCGGCGCGCGCGCGGCTCTGGCCCACACCGGCGCGCTCGTCGGCAACGATGCCGCCAACGAAGCTATGTTCAAGCAACTGGGCATTATTCGTGTTGGCTCGCTGGAAGATCTGATCATCACGGCGGGCCTGCTGGGATATAGCAGACCTCTCTCCGGGCGGCGCATGGGTGGGGTGACGCCTTCTGGGGGCGCCTGTGATATTCTCGCAGACCGCGCGCACCAGGAGGGCATACTGGTGCCAGATTTCGCGCCTGAGACGGTTCGGGGTCTGCAACAGATATTGCCAGAGTTCGCGAACATCCATAACCCTCTGGATGTGACGGGCTATATCGTGGTTGACCCTACCTTGCAGCGACGCGCCTTAGAGGTCGTGATCGGCGACCCGAACTTCGACTTTATTGTGTATCAGAGCGAGCCGCTGCGCGTCGAGCCGCAGGCGCCACTATTGGAGCCATATCTGGAGTCATACCGCGCGCTGGGCACAATGATCCGCCAGGCGCATATCCCCATCATCGCGCTCTCCACGACCAGCATGGACCTGTCCCCCTTCGCGCGTTTTCTCTCTGATGAGACGGGCATATACGTTGCCGGCGGCATCGAGCACGGCATGACTGCTCTGGGACGTGCCCTGTGGTGGTACGAGGTATGCCAGCAGGAGGAGACAACCAACCGGGAACCAGAGCCTGTGGATGTTCTCGCGCCTACAAGCCTGCCTGAGCCAGCAACGGGAATCTGGCCCGAATATAGCGCGCGCGAATTTTTACGCGCGCGCGGTATCTCCGTGGTGCCGGGCATACTTGCCACTAGCGAGCAGGAAGCCGTAAACGCGGCGCACACGCTCGGCTTCCCGGCCGCGTTGAAGGTCCAGGCCCGCGAGATCGCGCACAAAAGCGATATAGGCGGCGTCCTGTTACATATCGCCAGTGATGACGAGGTACGGCGCGGTTTCCAGACGATCATGCACAATGCCGGCGCGCGTGTGGCCAGCACCGTTATAGACGGTATCCTCGTCAGTCCGATGCGCCCGGCCGGCCTGGAGATGCTTGTGGGCATCATCCGTGATCCATTATGGGGGCAGGTGCTTGCCGTCGGCCTGGGCGGTATCTGGGCCGAGGTGCTCAAAGATACCAGCGTACGCGTGCTGCCGGTCCGCCGCAACGACATCCAGCAGATGCTCTCCGAATTGCATGGCGCGCCCCTGCTGCAAGGGACGCGCGGGCAGCCACCGGTCAATATAGAATTGCTTGTCGATACTATCTTCCGCATCGCGCAGGTGGCCCAGGCAGTGCGGGACCGCCTGGAGGTGCTGGAGATCAACCCCCTGCTGCTGCATGGCTCAAGCGTCGAGGCGCTGGATGTGTTGATGGCGTGGACGGACAAAGAGGCGCCTCAACACGGCGCCTGATGTCCGTCCTACGGAACTGGAGCGACCTGGGGGCCAGCTCTTTCCGGTTCAAAATGGCTAGCGGTTCTGATCCGCACATCTCCACCAGAAATAGGTTCCGGCCATGCCTGCGAGCCCCGTCAAGAACACAAGCAGGTAGCTGACTGGTTCGAGATTTCCCCTGCCAGCCAGCTCGACATGCAGTGCTGGCACCGCCCAGGGGAAATAATTTGCCCATCCGGCGACGGCAACTATATTCCCAAGCACGGCGACCAGCAAAGTCACCCCCATTGGCAGCAAGTAGCCTCGTCCCACGCTGGCGAAGAAAGCGAACGGAAAAACAGTGACGATGACCAGGCAGGCGGCGACCGCCAGGGTCGCAGTTCCATGCCAGAATACCTCAGGTGTCCCCTGTGACAGCCCTATCGCCGCTCCGAGGAGAAAACACACTATGAAGAGCATAGCCGTCAAGATGAGAGACCAGAGTATAACGACGATAAATTTCGCCAGGAGAAGCATTGCACGCGAAATTGGCACGGCAAGCAAGTCCTTCAGGGTGCCATCGGCAAATTCGCGGCCAAACACCCAGCTGGTAGGACCCCGCTAAACGGTGGAGCATAAAACCCCTTTGCGTAGGCGAACTCTGGGACGCTTGCCAACAGTGGGTGTCAGTGTAGCCTGCTTGCTGGGTCGTCCTCGCTTCTTGGGTTCAACCCAGGGCGGCGGCGCAATGCGATAGGTTAAGAGTTCCCAGATACTCCAGACATGATCGGAGAGTCCAGCCGCCATAGCAGGCGTGCAGGGCGATCCTGCATGCGAAGGTTTGCTCAACTCATGATGCACAAAACAGAAGTTGTAGCTACATCCGATCAGATACATGCCCGTCTCAAGCGCTCGGAGACGACGAGTGGCATGACGAGATTTGCGGGTCAAGCTGGCCAGCCGTTCTCGAAAGGTGCCATTCAAGCGTTCGATAAAAGCGGTATTGAGGACTGTGCCCCCTTGCGAGTCCTGGAGCAGCTTCTCTGCTTGCTCCACTATCCCATGGGCTATCTGTCGCGTGATCTGGACCACTCGCTTTTTCTTGGTGTGCTTGATGACCGTCCCAATGTGCAACTCCGGCCAGATCTGCAAGCACGCTCGTCCAACTCCCCTGGTCAGTTTGACCTTCTCCCGAAACGCTCGGCGGATGCTCCCCGGATAGGCAGCCCAGCCGTCTGTCAATACGAGCAGAGGTCGCAAGCAGGTTGCACATCGGCGAACTTGGGACAGCAAGCGGTCAGCCAACCTACGATCACGCGAGGGTTGGACCACTCCTGCCAGCCACAGGCGCGTCGACACCATCATGGCCAACCCCATCCAGGCAATCATCTTGTGTCCTTTCACTCGTATTTCATCGGCTTGAACATGCATCAGGTCAAGTTGCCCTTGCTCGACGATCTCCTGATGGATCTGTTGGCAATGCTCTCCTGCTCGGTCACGCCAGGATGCCACCGTCCGCTCATCCAACCCGAAGGCATGCACAATCGCCTGGATCGGGCATCCATACGTCAAGAGCGTTACCACGACCACAATCAACTCCACGGGTTTGCGCAGCCCCTCAAACATCGTTCCCTGACGGGCGCTGAACGTCTTTTTGCAGACCGTACAGCGATAGCGTTGTCGTTTGCGATCATGGATCGCGATCTTGCCCGAACCTCTTTGGCCTCTTGCAGAACACATCGCATTCGGGCAAAATACGTTCGACGTGTCCATTGGCTCGGTTGTACTTTTTTGCATAAGCACATCATGCCAGGGACCGTCACTTTTTTCAATTCGTTCTCACTTCACCGGGTGATGGGGTCCTACCCTTATTTGTTCAACACACAAAGGAGAAACGCCATGCTTACTCGCAAAGCGCGAAGGGGCCGTTCCTGGCTCCTGCTCTTGCTCATCCTCCCCTTTATCGCCACGCTCTGGCCGCCCTTTTACAACATGCTGACGCCAGACCTGGCCGGTATCCCTTTTTTCTACTGGTACCAACTGCTCTGGATCGTCATCACCGCCATCCTGACCGCCATTGTCTACGCCGCGGACGCGTAGACACGGCCGTCCTCATGCCCGTTCCCTATGGATAGGGGCGTGGCATGCGTGCTATCCTCGCATTCACTTTCTATCGATCCAACGTGAAAGGGGTAGTTTCCTATGATCAACTGGGTAGAGTTGAGTGTCTTTATCTTTTTCTTCCTGCTGGTTACCGTTCTCGGCTTCCTGGCCGCGCGCTGGCGTCAGGGCGACTTGAATCAGATCAATGAGTGGGGGTTGGCCGGGCGCCGCTTCGGTACCATCGTCACCTGGTTCCTCCTGGGCGGCGACCTCTACACCGCCTACACGTTCATCGCGGTGCCCGGCGCTATCTTCGCCGGCGGCGCCCTGGGCTTCTTCGCCGTCCCCTACACCATCCTGGTCTATCCACTGATCTTCCTGCTGATGCCCAAGTTCTGGTCGGTAGCCAAGCAGCACGGCTATGTCACGGCGGCAGACTTTGTGCGCCATCGCTTCGGCAGCAGCCTACTGGCGCTGCTTGTGGCGCTGACAGGTATCCTGGCGACTATGCCCTACATCGCCTTGCAGATGTTCGGCATCGAGGTCTCTATCGCGCAGATGGGCGTGCCCGTCGAGCTGGCGCTGGTCATCGCCTTCCTGATCCTGGCGGCCTACACCTACACCAGCGGCCTGCGCGCCCCCGCCATGATCGCGCTGGTGAAAGATGTGATGATCTTTATAGTGATGTTCGCGGCGATCATCTATATCCCCATCCACCTGGGCGGCTGGGGCAACATCTTCGCGGCTGTGCATGCCAAAGCCGCTGCCAGCCCCAAGACGTTCCATGAGATCCTGGCTCCAGCGCAGTATACCGCCTATACATCGCTGGCCCTGGGCTCCGCCCTCGCGCTCTTCCTGTACCCGCACTCCCTCACCGGCGTGCTCAGCAGCAACAGCCGCACCGTCGTCAAGCGCAATGCTGCGCTCCTGCCGCTCTACTCCCTCATGCTCGGCCTGCTCGCGCTGATGGGCTACATGGCCGTCGCCATGAATGTCCACCCCGCCGCGGCCTACAAGAGCAACGGAGCGATCCCGGCATTGATCACTGCCGCCTTCCCCGATTGGTTCGCCGGCTTCGCCTTTGCGGCGATTTCGATTGGCGCCCTCGTCCCGGCGGCGGTGATGTCGATTGCGGCGGCGAACCTGTTCACGCGCAACATCTATAAGGAGTACATCCGGCCCCAGTGCTCGGATCGCGAGGAGTCCACGGTCGCCAAGCTCACCTCGCTGGTGGTGAAAGTCGGCGCCCTGGCCTTCATCATCTTGCTGCCCGCGACCCAGGTGATCAACTTCCAACTGCTCGGCGGCGTCTGGATCATTCAGACCCTGCCTGCCGTCTTCCTGGGCCTCTACACTCACTGGTTCCACCGCTGGGCCATGGTCATCGGCTGGGCGGCGGGGATGATCTCCGGCACCTTGATGGCGTACTCGCAGAATTTCGCCTCGATCTTCCCACTCTCGATTGGTGGCGTCTCTATCCCCACCTACCACGCGGTCCTCAGCCTGATCATCAACCTGGTACTCACCGTCGTGTTCACCCTGATCTTCCGCGCCGTCCACATGGCTCAGGGCCAGGACGGTACCGTTCCCGAAGACTACGAAGCTCCGGTCGTGGAAACTCCAGAACCCGCCCTGGAACAACTCGGCTAAGCGAGCAGGTAGCGATGATCCGCCAGGGGCACCCCTGGTGGATCATCGCTCTTCAACACACGGAAGGTAGGGGCGGC
>JBDTHH010000304.1:0-2833 GCA_039937055.1 Ktedonobacteraceae bacterium
ACAAGGTGGCGACAGGCGCGCCGGTGTTCTCTCCGGCTCCAATCCAGCGTAGCCGCAGCGGAGCAGAACCTACCAGGAGAGGATGCAACAGGATACTGACCTGGCGCGGTTTTGCCGTGGCATTGCCATTCCACTGGCATTGCTGGCGCAGTGGACAGGGACGACAACTCCGGATACTGGCACCATACACCACGCGCAGACTGCCATCGGTTTCTGGGCGTTGCTCCTGAGCAGGAAGCTTCTGCCCAGCTGGACAGCGTAGCGTCCCATCAGGCTGAAGAGGAAACTCTTGCCCTGAAAAACGCCCCGTTTTCCAGGAGGTAGCTGGGGTAGGCAGGCCATACCCGGACGCAGGAACGGATGAGCCGGCAGCCTGTTTGCTCGGAGGTGGAATGGAGGAAGCAAACTCGGTCGTGCGCAGAGGGGTCGGCTCTATCTGATGCCCCACCTCTAGGCGCAGATTCCATACCCATTGGCACACGATGGACCATGCCTCTTGACCACAAGCGGTGTGACTACACCAACGATCTGGGTCGATCTCTTGATCTTCGTCAGAGAGCTGAGATTCAAAAGCGCCGCGATGCAGATAGAGTTCAACGACATCAGAGGCAGTGAATGCCTGCTGCGGCAGGGCAGTGAAAAAGAGTTCGTAGACCACGCCTGCACGCGTGACGCCAATAGGACTCTTCTTCGAGCCTTCGGGATGGGTCGCCACGACCACACGACAGGAGATACCCTCGGGTCCTATCGGTACCTCAGGGCAATCGTACAGACTGCGTGCAACCTGACTTTCCGGGCGTTGCTGGAACGGATCAGGAGGGAAGTGCAGACGCGCCTGGACAAACGGGTGATCGAGGACGCTGTAGTCTTTGCCACGCGTCACAAAGGTAAAGCCAACCAGGTCGGTGAGGACCGCCCCGGTGCCATATTGGCCGTCGAGCCGTACCAGGGTCCGCTCCTGTGAGAGATGGTTCACTGTGAGATAGCGCGTGATCGCTGCGAGGCTCTGGCAGAGTTCTGTTCGGTAGTGGCCGTTGCCTCGATTGCCAAAACTGCCGAGCCAGTGGGATCTCTGAGCCTGAGAAACCACCGTGCGCGTCCGGACGACTTCCCCGCGCTTGCGTCCCGTGTAGCCAGCAGCACAGATTTGGTTCAAGCGACGCTGCGGGGGTGGCAGATCTTCTGTCTGTGGCAAAGCTCGTTGGCGAGCCGCCTCACGTGTGCCATCAATGTCAAAGACGATCCACCTGTTTCCCACTCGATCTCTCAATCCTCCTGTTTGCTTCTCATTGGAGGTGTTGGAAGCGTGAGGGGTAGTCGAGAGTGGGCGACTGAGCAGGTCATCGAGAAAGAGCCTGCGCAAGGCTTCGACTGGCGCTTCGGTCAGCGCCGCTAAAAAACGCGAGAAGGTTGCGCGAGCAGGCAGGTGATCACGCTCAAACAAGGCCATGAACGGAACTGCAAAGGGCTGGAGCCGCTCGTAGAACGCCTCCAAGGTACGTTCTCCGCTGATGGCGTAGCCGACGAGGACGGCAACAAAGTCGATCACCTCGTAGTGCCCAAAGCGCTGCCGTGCAAAACGCACGTGCTCGTTGATCTTGGCTAAGACATCATGCTTCCGAAGATATCCAACAATCAGGACGACTTCGCCAAACCAGGAAGGGATCGAAGGACTGGACTCCGAAGTTGTCTGGATATTCACAGAACTATCGACGATACTGGTCATATGTGCCTCCTTAAGGAAAAGGATGTGATTCTTCCTCCTTAAAGAGGCACATTTTTACCCTGGCTTGCTAGGGGTTAGCATCTCGTTGCGCAACCCGTGGGTGAAAGAGAGGATAATGACGATGGATAGACATGAACACGGGCATCCCTGGGCCTATGGGCCGCCGCCATGGCATCATGGATTCAGCGCAGGACCAGGACCTGGAACGTTCTTCTTAACGCTCAGCATCGTATTCTGGATAGCGTTGCTCATCTTCTTTCTCTGGGCAGCAATGAAGTGGATCTTGCCATCCATTCTGCCCACGATTACAGAGGCGTTTGCTTCGCTTACCGGTTCCCCGGAAAGAGTTCCCGCGGATGTTTCGGCCTTCGAGATTCTGCGTCAGCGCTATGCAGCCGGTGAGATCGATGCAATCACATTCGAGCAGATGTGGGAACGACTGGAGGCATCCTATCAACACGAGGAACAACGACCTCCCTTCGATATGCAACCCGGCGCACGGTATCGCAACCTCATGCACCAGACATCTGAGGAGCATGGTACCGAGATCCATGGAACATCATGAAGTAGCGGGCCGGTATATTGGAAGTTTCGCGTGTGGCTCCAATAGAATTTCAATGAACGAGGACTATGCTTATAATGACAGTAATGGGGGTGCGCTTCTCACGGCGCATTCCCATAGCCGATGTATGGCTTGTCATAGACAAGAAAAGCAAGAGGGCGGCATCAAGAGAGCCTATGCCTGATTCCAGGGAGGAACCATGAAAAAACGTACTATCAAACATCGCCATTGCGCAAAACACGGTCCTTGTCACGATCGCCTTCACGGCGAAAGAGGCATGAACGCATCAAATCCCACATCATAAATATGGTATACTCAGACAATGCTGGAGTGCATGGCATTGCGCGGAAGCGCGACTTCGCGAACAGCGTTTCTTCTAGCCCCGGCATCGATAGGAGCCACTTATGAGCCGGATACCGACCGGAGTCCTCATTTGGAGCCTCAGACGCTATACCAGAAATGAAAATCTGTGGGATCGTGTTTGCGTCAGGTGCAAGCACATGACCCCCGTCTTTGAGTATGAACATTGTGATGAACAGAAACGG
>JBDTHH010000305.1:0-12021 GCA_039937055.1 Ktedonobacteraceae bacterium
CAGGCGTTCTACACAAAGAAGCTCAAAGGAGGACTTTCCTCAACAACAGTGAATGGCCTTCATGCGATGCTTCACAAAGCATTGGACGATGCTGTCCGTTACAATCTCATTGCGCGCAACGTCTGTGACGCAGTTTCGCCACCGCGCAGAGTGCATTATGAGATTCAGCCACTTTCGATGGAACAGGCGCAGCAGTTCCTGGCAATCGCCAAAGGGCATTCATTGGAGGCGATTTTTGTCCTTGCGATTACCAGTGGGATGCGGCGAGGTGAAATTCTGGCACTCAAATGGCAAGATATAAACTTCTCGCAAAATACGCTCCAGGTTCGACGCATCTTCACACGCCAGCCTGGCAATAGATATATCGAAGCTGAGCCAAAAACCGAGAAGAGCCGGCGAAGCATTCTGCTTGCGCTAATCGTCGTTACACTGCTCAAGCAACATCGCGCGCGTCAGCTAGAGGCGAAGTTAAAGGCAGGTTCGCAGTGGCAGGACCGGGATCTCGTTTTTTGTACTGCGTTAGGGACACCGCTTAACCCATCGAAGGTTGTGGATAGATTCAAAACATTGTTAAAGAAAGGAGGACTTCCTTCAATTCGCTTTCACGACCTGAGGCACAGCGCAGCCACCATTTTGCTCAGCTTAGGTGTGCATCCCAAAGTCGTCCAGGAGCTTCTCGGGCATAACCAGATTAGCATGACGATGGACATTTATAGCCATGTCTTACCAGGCATGCAGAGAGACGCAATGGCGAAGCTCAATGATGCGCTGCAAGAACTGCCAGAGAATGATGAACGACATCTTGGATAAATTTTTGGCGTTGCTGTCAAAATTGCTGTCAAACCCCTACGATCCCCAAAAACGAAACGCCTCAAACAGCCTGTAGAGCCACTTGAGACGACGTGAAAAACCTCATCGGTGCCGAAGGGGGGACTCGAACCCCCATGCCCGTTAGAGCACAACGCCCTGAACGTTGCGTGTCTACCAGTTTCACCACTTCGGCCTGGCTCCCTCTTCCGCGAAGGAACACGCTTATATTACTGCAACCGTTGCGCTCTGTCAAGAGGTTTGTTGCGAGATTTCTCCTTTTACAGACTACTCTGATGAGATATGGCGACATGCTATAATGAGGATACTCCAAGAGTATCCTTCGCGGCCTTCGAGTACGTCTTTTCTTGGAAAAGCCTATGAAAATTTATAGCGGATAGGCCCACTATATACGTCACCTATTCAGGGAGAGGGCTGTCATGCGAGAACAACAGCTTCCAGTTCGCGCTGCTATCGATATTGGCAGCAACACTATCCATATCGTCGTGGCCCGCTGCAAGCCTGACGACCTGGACATCATCGCCGACGAGGTGGAGATGGTGCGCATCGGCGAAAGCGTTACCGCCAGTGGGGAGATTTCGCCTCAGAAACGCGATGTCGCTATCGCGACCCTGCGCCGCTATAAAGAATTGGCCCGGCAGCATCAGGCCGACCCTGTGCTTGTGGTGGCCACCGAGGCTATTCGCCAGGCCAGCAACAGCGCCGAGTTTCTGGCCGCCGTCAAGAGCGAGACCGGCCTTGATGTGCAGCTTATCAGCGGCGATGTCGAGGCGACACTCACCTTTTACGGCGCAACATACGAGCTATACAAAGAAGCGGGCGCGCCCCCCGTCGTCGGCGTGATGGACCTGGGTGGCGGCAGCACTGAACTGGTGCTGGCCCGGCAGGGGAAAATCACCTGGGAAACCTCGCTGCCTCTCGGCTCCGGCTGGCTGCATGATCGCTATTTGCCCTCGAACCCTCCCACCTATGACGAACTGGAGGTGGCCCGCGCGTTTGTCAGCACCTATGTGCGCGGCCTACGCATCAAGAAGCGCCCCCCGGTGCTGGTAGTCACAGGCGGGAGCGCCAATTCGCTGCTGGCTATGATGCATCATGCCTTCGGACTCGACATGGCTTGTACACGTGTGACCCTGCGCGACCTCACACGCTGCGAAGGCCTGTTGAGCGCGCTGACGGCGGAAGAGAACAGCCAGCGCTATCAGCAGCCGGTCTCCCGCGCGCTCATCCTGCCCGCCGGGGCCCTCATTATTCGCGAGATGATGATCCGCCTGCGCCTGGACGAGATCCGCGTCAGCCCGCACGGTATACGCGAGGGTGCCTTGCTGGCCTACGAGCGGCAGGGAGAACACTGGTTGGAGCAGGCCGGGACGGGAGACCTTATGCACTCATGGAGGGAGGAAGCGACGGAGCATGTGGCGGAGACCTTCGCGCACTCTGGCCGGCGCATGCTGCATGAGCGCGCTCAGAAAATGCTGGATTGGCGCGCGGAGGTGCTCAAAGATGAAGATGTGGAGGCCGTGCATAAAATGCGCGTGGCCTCGCGCCGCCTGCGCGCTGTCCTCGATGCATACGAATCCTGCTGCAATCCTAAAGCCTTTAAGAAGGTGTACCGGGGCGTCAAAGAGACCGCCGATCTCCTGGGGGCTGCCCGCGATACCGATGTGCTGCTGCTGGGCCTGCACACGCAACTTGATCAGGCACCAGACGAAGAGCAACCGGCGCTGCGCTGGCTGATTGCGCGGCTCAGCGTATATCGCGAACAGGAGCAAGAGCACCTGGAAAGTTATTTCACAACCTTTGATGAAAAGGCCGTCAGGCGGCAGATAGATGATTGCATCTCGAAGGGGGCGACTACCAATGGCAAAAGCTAAACCTATCACTGGACTCGATCCCCAGGCTCCTACAGGCGAGAATGCACGTCTGATCATTAGCGCGCGCCTGGACGAGATGTATGCCTGGGAGCCGTATGTGAGCGATCCTTGCAGTATCCAGGAGCTACACAACCTGCGCATCGCTGCCAAACGGCTGCGTTACACGCTCGAAGTATTCGAGGATGTGTTGCCAGAAGCGTGTGCGCCTATCGCTGTGGAGGTGTCACATCTCCAGGAGGAACTGGGCGCCATCCATGATAGCGATGTGATGATCGCGCTTCTGCGGCTGTGCCTGGTAGAGCAGGGGAACGCGGTATATAATGGGCACAATGACGATACTGGCACAACGCACCAGCAGCAACATTCACTGGTGCGACCCGAACTGGCCACCACCCTGCTGGACCCGGCCGTTACACCCACTTTTGAAGAACGCCAGGGGTTAGAGTCCTTATTGCGCAAGCAGCAGTCCCTGCGCAAGCGGCAGTATACCACATTCCACAAGCACTGGAACCGTCTTCAGAAACGCGATTTCCGGCATGAGGTTCTGGATATTTTGCATATGTCCGCGTCTTCTCCTATAGAAGTAAAGGGACTGTGATAATGACCGCCGGGTAGTGTACAATATGGTCGTGGTATAGTCGAAGAGAGCATCGGGGTCGCTCACATAGAAAATATATGCAGCAATTTCGATGTAGTAACAGACAAAGGTGGATAGCAGATGCTTCCAATTGAGGAATTACAGTGGTGGCAACTCCCCCATCCAACCTCCGAAGAACTCTATTTAAGCGGAGGATTACTGGTAGAAGACTGGCCGCATGCCCGGCAGGTGACGCGCCTCTCAGTACAATTATTCGAGGCCACACAGCCACTGCACCAGTTGGATCCTGAAGCGCTGCGGCTCCTTGACCGGGCCGCATTTTTGCATAATACCGGTATGATGATTGAGACGCGCCGTCATCACAAGCACTCCTTTCGTCTGATTAAAGAAACTGTGCTGCCCGATTTCACAGACAAAGAGCGTCACGAAATCGCCTGCATCGCGCGCTATCACCGCAGGGCTTTGCCTTCGGCCTCCCATGAAGAGTATGCCGTATTAGGCCGCTCTGCCCGTAAGCGCGTTTCGGCCCTGTCGGCCCTCCTGCGCGTCGCCGATGCCCTCGACTATAGCCATGATGGACGTGTCCTGCACCTCGCCACGGCTCCAGAACTGTGCTCAAAGGATATCTGGACCATTCGCCTCTGGACGCGCCTCCTGGCCGATCTCGATGATGAACTGGAACACGCCTACGAGAAGGCCGATCTCTTCGAGCATGCCTTCAAACGGAAACTGCGCTTCGTGATCAATATGTAGACGCGAGGACGCGCAGGCTGACCGGGCGCAGGCGAGCGGCGCCCGTACATGAAAGAGAGGGTCTACGGGAGCGAGGACGCGCAGTGCTCTGTCAAGCTCAATGTACGGGCATGACGCCTCCATCCCTACGCGGGTGGGGAATCGCCCTGATGCCCGCCTGCGCCCTGCCCGCCTAGCCATCCTGGTGCTCGTGGAGCACGATGGCGGCGCCGTTGCTATCTTGCGGATGAATCCATAGGGAGGCCTGTGGCTCGTCGCGGTAGATATAGCTTACCTTGTGCTCATCGAGATAGCTGCGTGCGAGTGTGAGGTCGCGCACCCCCAGCGTCATGCGGCAGAGGCCCTCGCCGAAACGTTCCAGGTACCATGTCAGCGCGCCAGGCTCTGGAAGCAGCGCGTTATTGGTGGCAGTGAGGTCGCTGGGGATTGGCAAAGGCGCCGCCAGCTCGATGCTCTGTCCGCCATTGCCCAGGGGGAAAGCCACCAGCACGGCCTCCCAGCCGTCTGGCTCGCTGGTAAACGAGGGCGATGGCTCCAACCCGTAGATATGGTGCAGGCGCCTGGTTGCTTCATGGAGATCGTTGACGGCCAGCGTCAGGCTGAGCACAGCCGTGGCACCGAGAGGAAGCTCAGGTGGTGTGCGCCAACCTGCGAGCCGGGAGCGCCTCTCCTCGCCTGCGCTATCGTGCTGGATGAGGAAGGGATAGCGCTGGGTCAGGTCGGGTCGCTCGACATTGGTACGCGACCAGCCGCGCTCGCGCCCACCGGCAGAGCGCAATTGTCCCGCTGCCGGCCCCATGATAGAAACGCCGCGCGTGCGCATGGCCGCGCTATCGGCCTCAATAGCATCGGAGGCCAGGGCGAAATTCAGGTAGCCCTCGCCCAATGCCAGCCGGTCAAGCATGCTCTGCTGGGCCTCGCCCGGCACATGAACCGTGATCAGTTCGAGGTAGGTATCACCAATCACAATAATGCGGTTAGCGGTGCCGCCCGTAGGATGCCTGCCCCCGCCGCTTACCGGCAGGCCAAGCTGCGTGCCCCAGTGCCTGGCTGCCTCCTCTAAATCGTGTACGCCAATGATGATGTGATCGATACCTGTGAGCATGATGTTCCCTCATGTTGATAGACCCGTGTGTCAGGACGACACCTTTAGCCGCGTGAGCGTGCCAGCTCGCGGTCCTTGCGGCTGCTTGAACGGCCATCGGGGTAGCGCTCGTCGCGTCTGAAGCGGCTCAGCCCCAGCTCGCCCTTCTCCCAGATCACCAGCAGCATACTGGCGTTGAAGATGGAGGAGTAGGTTCCGCTAAAGATACCCAGCAGCAGCGCGCCCGTAAACTGGCGGATAGAGAGGCCACCGAAGAGCGTGAGCGCGCTGAGCGTCACGATAACGGTGAGCGAGGTATTCAGCGAGCGGGCCATCGTTTGCACGAGGCTAGCATTCACCACCTGCTCAAAGGTCTCCGAGGTGCGGCGCTGCATGTTCTCGCGAATGCGGTCAAACACCACAATCGTGTCATGGACGGAGAAACCCACGACCGTCAACAGAGCTGTGATGAAGAGCGCATCGACCTGGATACCCAGGGTCCACCCCAGGATCGAGAAGACGCCGACCACCACCAGCACGTCATGCAGGAGCGCAATGATCGCGCAGGTCCCGTAGCGCCAGGGTTTTGACACTTTGCGGAACGAGAACCAGACGTAGAGCAGGATCAGGACCGAGGCCGCGAGTACCGCGAGGAGCGAGTTGCGTTGGGTGTCCGCCGCCACCGAACCCTGAACCGACGAGGTATCCAGCGTTTGCACATACGTCTTGCTACCGGCAAGGATGGCCGCCTTGATCTTATTTAGCAGGTCGCTAGTGACGGTGGTGGCTGTGAGCAACCCGATCGTCTGGATGGTCTGGCCCTGATGCACCTCGACCACCTTGACCGGAATGTTGGCGGGATTATTGACGCTGCTCGTCGTCGTCGTCGCTGTAGCAGCGGGCGTAGCTGTACCCTTGCCGACTGTCGCGGTCGCGTGTGCGGTCGACGTGGCCGTTGGTCGCGCTGTGGGCGTGGCGTGCGCGGTCGGCGTGGTAGTTCCGCCTGCCGTTACCGTTGCTGGCGTCGTTGGTACGGTGGCCACCGTCGTTGGAGCCCCCTTCGAGGGGTCCGACGTATCCGGGATCTTCGCGAGCACTGTCTGGATATCGCTGATAGTTGGTGTGACACCGGTGGGGAAATTCGTGACAATGATGATAGAGATCAGCTTGCCGCCCGGTCCTATAGGCCAGTCCTCGGAGATGACGGAGAGCGTTGTACTCTTATACTTTGTTTGCAGATCTTTGGTGATGGTCTTCTGTACGTTGGTGTCAATTGACGTGTTCAGGCGGACCCAGATGGTCTGCTTGGCGCCCACAGTCTTTTGGCTGCCGAGGGTTACCTGCACGTCTTTTAAGGGCAGGGATTTCAGGTCATTCTGGATGGCCTGGGCTGTCATTGTCTGTTCCGGACGGAAGTCGATGCTCGATCCCCCGGCAAAGTCGATACCGACATTGAGACCCTTGAAGATCAGCGAGGCCGTGCCGGGAACGATGATCAGCAGCGATATGATCAGAAACAGGTAGCGCTTTCCTACAAGATTAAACACAACATACTCCTCTTATACCGTGCTGTTGCGCCGCGCCAGCGACGGCGACGATGTAGTGATGGAACCGGGAGGAAGCCCGAACAGTGCGGGATGACTGACCACGCCTGTTGGCACCAGCAGGTTCAGGAATGTGCGCGTGACGACAATAGCAGTAAACATACTGATCAGCACGCCCAGGAACAGGGTAGTGGCGAATCCTGAGATGATCGTCGCGCCAAAGTTGTTGCCGAAGGTATACAGCACCGCGCAGGTGATGAGCGTCGAAAAATTGGAGTCGCGAATAGAGGGCCAGGCGCGTCTCCAGCCGATATCGATGGCTGAAGAGAGCAGTCTGCCCGCGCGTAGCTCCTCTTTGACGCGTTCGAAAATGAGGATGTTCGCATCGACGGCCATACCGATGGAGAGCACGAACCCGGCGATACCGGCCAGGGTCAGCGTCACGCCGACCAACTTAAAGACGGCGAGTGTCAGGCAGGCGTAGAGAATCAGCGCGAGGTCGGCCAGCAGCCCTGGCAGGCGATAGTACAGCAGCATAAACAGGATGACCATACTCAAGCCAATAGCCGCTGCGATCAGGCTCTTCCTGATCGAGTCCGCGCCCAGGGTCGGGTCAATCGACTCTGAACTGGCGATGGTGAAGGAGATCGGTAGCGAGCCATAGCGCAGCAAGGTCACGATATCCTGCGCCTGGGTGGAGGTGAAGCGTCCTGTAATGACACCGGGGCCGTTGATCGCGCTATTAATCACAGCCGCCTGGATAACCTGCCTGTCCAGGGTGATGATCATATAGTTCCCGACATTCTTCTGGGTGAAAGCGCCAAACGCCGAGACGGCGGCGCCCTGCATGGCGAAGTTGATCTGTAGCTGCCCCGTCTGAGAGTCCGTGGTTACTGCGAGCTGTGATGGGTCAAGATCCTTGCCTGTGAACCAGGGTTTGTTGCCAGGATTATATTGCGTGAACTGAGTTGGATCGAAGGCGGTGCCTTCTGTCACAGGCTGAGAGCCTGTGTTCCAGAATTCAAGCACCCCGGAGCGGAGCAGTGACCGGATGGCAGTATCCTGGTTTCCGGTGTTCAGGCCGGGCAGCTCCACAGAGATACTCTTCTGGCCCGCGTTGTCCTGCACGCGAATGCTCGGCTCGCTCACGCCCAGGCCGCCGTTCACGCGCTGCTCGATCAGGTTGCGCGCCGCGTCGATGTTATCACTGACCTCCTGTTGCGAGTAGTGCTGTTTGGGATCAGGCACCAGAAGGACGCGTACGCCTCCCTGGAGGTCAAGCCCCTGATGGATCGTTAATGCGTTGTTGATGCCGAGCCAACTGACATGCAGACCGGGGTTGTTGGGCCAGTCGATATAGGCCGCGCAGGCCGCGATCAGGAGTATGAATAGGAGGGCTGATAGTGTTCCTCGCCGCATAACTGATAGTTCCCCTCGCTCTTGCTGCCCCGCACCTGTCCGCTGGCGTAGCTACCGCTGCGCACAGCACGAACGAGAGGCCGCGCAAGCGGACAGATGCGGGAGATATATCTGTAAAAAATACGCATATCCGTAATGAAGTATGCATGAAATACAACGTGTGCCGCCATACGTTTGTTCCTGTGAAGTATAGCATAGTTACTGTGCCTTGCCTATCCCATATTTTTCTCTATTGCTCGCAGCCTGCGCTTTGCTGTACGCTATATAAATACACATGCTGGGAATTCTCACCCCTGTTTTTTTTGTTGCCACAAGAGGAATGCAAAACGGCATGTTTGTTTGTGTGAAGGATACGCGGGAAAAATGGAAGAAGCTACCAGATTAGAAAGCGCTTCAGCAGAGACATCTGCATCAGAGATAGCTACACATCAGCAAGATCGCAGCGTCGTAATGGATATATGTGACATTACCAAAAGTCTGCCATTGGGTCGCGAGCGCATCGATATTCTCAAGGGCATCAGTTTTCAGATTATGAGCGGGGAATTCATCTCCATCGTGGGGCCATCCGGCTCCGGCAAAAGTACTCTGCTGGGCATTATCGCGGGCCTGGATAATCCCACCAGCGGCGCGGTGCTTATCGATGGCATCGATATCACGCATATGAGCGAGGGCAAGCTGGCGACGGTGCGCAATCACAAGATCGGCATGGTCTTCCAGGCCTTCAACCTGATCCCCACGCTGACGGCCCAGGAGAATGTTGAGGTGCCGCTCTACGTCGGCAAGCATCCCGGCTCGCCCTCGGCGCGCGCCCGCGAACTACTGGACCTCGTGGGCCTCTCGCACCGCCTGGGGCATCGCCCCAACCAGCTTTCGGGCGGCGAGCAGCAGCGCGTGGCCATCGCGCGCGCCCTGGCCACCGACCCGGCCATCGTGATCGCCGATGAGCCGACCGGCAATCTCGATGCCAAAAATGGCGAAAACATCCTCACGCTCATTGCTTCCCTGCGCCAGCAGACTGGCAAGACCTTTATCATTGCCACCCATGATCCGCTGGTGGCCTCGCGCGCCGACCGCGCCATTCGTATCGTAGACGGTCTCATCGCCTCGATCGACGTTACCGGCGAGAGGAACAGTCAGCCATGAAGGCCACTATCTACTTTCACTACACCAGCCGCTCGCTGCTGCGGGGTGGGCAGCGCACGGTGCTGGCCATATTCTGCGTCGCCGTCGGCGTGATGGCCATCGTGGCCCTGCAACTGGTGGGGCTGATGATCAATAACGCCTTCACCGGCAATGTGCGCGACGCCAATGGCGGCGATATCGCCGTCTCGTCGATCAGCCAGCCATTCAAGCAGAGCGACCTGCCCTTCTTTGCGCAACTCAAGCATGACGGCACCATCAGCGCCTATACCCCCCTGATCAACGTTACCGGCTCGACGAGCCTCTCGGCCTCGCTCACCCAGACCTTTACCTTGCAGGTCATCGATCCAGGCACCTACCCGGTGGTGACGCCTCCCACGTTTACCACTCCCACGAATGGGACCGTCAGAACGCTGGTCACGGGCACCCAGGTGATTGTCACGCAATCCTTTGTCGATCAGTACCACAAACAGGTCGGCGATACCCTAACCGTGTTCGCCGGCGGGCAGACCGGGACCGGCAGCGGGCGCACCCTCAACGTCAGGATCGCGGGCGTGGCCGCGAATTCTGGCGTCTTTGTGCAGGCGGGCAGCACCATGCTCGTGGCGCTCCCGGCGTACCAGGCGGCCGACCCGCAGGCGCCGCTCGCGTACGATACAATCTACCTGGCGACGGTTGACCAGGCGCACACTGACCGCGCGGTCAAGGCCGTGCAGTCCCATTTCTTCAACGCCACCACGCGGACCACCAGCGATGCTTTGAAGGCCAATCAGGAGCAGATCGACTTCATTCGCAAGTTCCTGGAGATCGCTGGCTTGCTGGCCCTCTTGATCGGCGGCGTTGGCATCGTGAACACCATGCAGGTCCTGCTCTCACGCCGCCGTACCGAGATCGCCATGCTCAAGACGACCGGCTACCGACGCTTCGATCTCTACGCGCTCTTCGGCCTGGAGGCTGGCCTGCTGGGTCTCATGGGTGGCATCGTCGGCGCGGCGGCGGCGGTCGGCGTGAGCGCGCTTGTGCGCCTGCTTATCGTGCAGTCCTTCAGTCTGAACATCCCATTCGTGCTTGATCCGTTGACGATTGCCGGGGGCGTGTTGATAGGCGTGCTCACGGCCCTGATCTTTGGCCTGCTGCCCATCGTGCAGGCGGCGAATATTCGGCCCTTGAACGTGCTGCGTGAGTTGCCGGAGGGCCGGGGCGCTGGCAGCATCATCCTGACGATAGGCATGCTGCTGCTGCTCTCGGTGCTGTTCTGCATCCTGGCGATTGTCATTCTCAACAATGATGTGACGCTGGGCGTGAGCGCCGTATATGGCGCGTTTATCTTCCTGGGGCTGTTGAGCCTCTTCTTTGGTCTCGTGGTCTTCCTGATTAGCGTGCTACCGGTGCCAGAACATCTGACAATTAACTTCCTGGCGTTGTTCGTTGGGGGTCTGCTGCTGGCTGGCTTACTGGCTCTGACGCTGCCGGCCTTCGGGATCATCGTGCTGGCGGTGACGGTGCTGAGCTTCTTCGTGGTCTTCCTGCCGCGCGCCTGGAAGGCAAATGTCAAGATCGCGTTGCGCAATATCGGCCGCCAGCGCGCGCGCACAACGACGACGATGCTGGCGCTGTTCGTAGGTATCTTCACGATCGGCCTGATCCTGGTGCTGGGCCAGGACCTGCGCGATAAGATCAATGCCGCGATTGCCAACAATCTGACCTACAACGTGATCACTATCGCCAGGAGCGACCAGGCTCAGAAGGTGCAGGCGAAGCTGGGCAGTATTCCTGGCCTGTCGCGCGAGCAGCATTCGGTGATCGCGCAGGTGACGCCGCTGACGATTGATAATGTGCCCGTGCAAATTCTGCTCCCACCCGGCAAAAATACGCAGCGCTCGTCCGGAAATCTGGGCCGAGATGGGGCACTGTCCTTGCTGAGCGCTATGGAAGGCTACGATGTCGGACACAACCAGTTCCCGCCGACAACGCATCTACGCATCACCGCCGGGCGTAACCTGAATGCCGGCGATGCTGCCACGGACAATGTGCTGATCCCCGCGCAGCTTGCCAACACCGCCCCCCTCAAGGGTCATATCGGGTTTGGCAGCACGATTACTTTTATAAGTGCAGATGGCAAGACGCTGAAGACAGTCCATGTGGTTGGTCTCTACCAGGGCCGCGGCTTCGACATCGACCACCTCGCATCGCTGCTTGCCACCTCGAACACGGTGCGCTCCCTGAGTCCCGCCGGCCAGGGGCAGGATGTCTTCTATATGAAGATCGATAGCAAACAGGTTGGCAAGGCTGTGAATACCATCGGCAGTCTCGCGCCCAATGCCGCCATAATCAACCTGGCGAGTATCGGTGATTTCATCAATCAGATCCTGGGCTATATGCTGCTGACTCTGACGGCTATCGCCTCGCTCTCGCTGTTCGCGGGCATCATCATCATTGCCAATGCCGTCGCGCTGGCCATGCTGGAGCGGCGGCGCGAGCTGGGCATCCTCAAATCGGTCGGCTATACCAGCAGATCGATTTTGAGCGAGGTGATCGTAGAGAACTGCATTGTCGGCGGGACCGGCGCGCTGCTGGCCATGCTGCTGGTCGCCCTGGCTACGAACCTGCTGGGCCGTTTCTACTTCAAGACCACCTTCGATGTCAACGGCTTGATCGTCGTTGCCCTGATCGTCGTTGCTGCCCTGCTGGCGATGATCACCGCCGCGCTGGTGGCCTGGCGTGCGGTACGCGTGCGCCCGCTGGAGGTGCTGCGCTACGAATAGGGATTGATATATAAGG
>JBDTHH010000306.1:0-6919 GCA_039937055.1 Ktedonobacteraceae bacterium
CGCTGGCCTGCGCCCTGTTCCAACCATGCGCTCCCCCCGGTTTTGTATCAATGTATGGCAGACCAGCGGCGCCCCTCCACGAAATGGGAGAGTGACTCTCTGATTACATGGGCACCAGGGAGCATGTATCGTTTGCTGGCTTGTCTCAGCTCGACATATCCCCAGGGAGGGGTCAGAAATGTAGGGGCGTTCCCTTGCGGGCGCCCTGTGACCTGACGCGCTTTGGAATCTGACGCGACTCTATGCTGCCTTCACAATCACGACGATGGGCAGTTGCGCGACCGAGTCGATCTGCACGTGCTGGCTGCCGGCGTTCACATAGAGGCCGGTGGAGGCGCCGCCATCGAGATTGAGCGCGCTATCGATAGACAGGTCTGAGGCCAGCAGCAGATCGGCGAACTCGTCGAGCGAGAAGGCCAGGCCGGGACTGGTGATGAACAGGAGGCGTCCCTGCCTGTCTATGGCTACCACGCTGCGGCGGGAGCTGGACGCGTCGGCACTGAATTGTGCGCGCTTGCCTCCGGGCAGGATCAGCATCGGGGCCGATTGCGTGGCCTGTTGCAGGCCCCCGCCGGGAATGTAGGGGTGCTGGCTGAGCGCTCGGAGTTGCACTTGTCCCTGGGCAGTGACCACCAGCATGCCGCCAAAGCCGGTATAGGAGGTGCCGAAGCGCTGGCCATCGGAGACGATGAGGCCGGTAGCCTTGTTCTTATCATCGAAGTAGCCGCCGTTGATAATGGCCGTCGCATGCTCTTTCTGCATCCAGGCGCTCATCAGCAGCGGTTGATCGGGCTGGTAGGCCACACGCAGCTTGATGTGGCGCGGGTCGAAACGCACAATCGTGATACCATCCTCGTTGCCGCTGGGGCCTTTCCAATCTTCGTAGCGCAGCTCGACGCCGGGCGCCGCTGCAATCCACTGATTCGGGGCCGCCGTAGTTGGACCAGCGGCTGTGCTGGTCGCCGAGGATGGGCTATTGGTGCTTATGCCTGGCAGATCGCAGGCGCATAAAGTGCAGCATGCCAGAAAGCAGAGCAGCACGCCAAGTTTATATCTATATCTCGATGGCATTAAATGTACCTTATGTTAAGCGCTGCTACACTGTTTCGTTGTCAGGTCACAGCGGATCGTGGCGTGATCGAACTTCTGGGTGATGTTGGGAGTCTGGGAAACGTCTGGCATCCCGCGTGGGTAGCCGAATTTTGGCAGGCCACCGTTCTGATCATAGTATGTCAGAATAGGGCCAGTGATGCTATAGCCGGTATAGATGTAGTATCGCCCGTGATCGGGTGTGGGAACGGTATTCTCCTTCTTGTCGCGCGCGAAGTAGTTCGATTGGTTATCGAAGGGGATTGGGTGCTGGAAATCCACGTCGTAGGGGGAGATCCAGGTGAAATCGCTGAAGCCCCAGTTCAGCAGATCACGCATATCGGTCCAGAAGTCTTTGCTGTGTATCACCACGCCGATCAGGTGATGATGGTTGCGCATGCACGAGATGACCTGGACGAAATTTTTGCCCCCATCCCAGCCGGGTTTGCCGGCGTCAACGCCGGGGTACCACCACAGGAATTGGTTGCCGTTGAGCGCGAAACGTTCCGGGTGGCCAGGACCCTTGGCGATATGATAGATACGCGTCCCTGTCATCTGGCGGATGAGCGGGATACTCAAGCTATAGCGTCCCAGGATAGCGAGATCGTGGGCGCTGGAGTAGTGGCCGGTCTGCATCAGTCCATGGGGGTTCATGAAATGGCTATCGTACATGCCCAACTGGCGCGCCTTCTGATTCATCAGTGCCGCGAACTGGTCGAGATTGCCGCTTACACCGTCGGCGACGGCCACGGCGGCATCGTTGCCCGAGACCAGCAGCATAGCGTACATAAGATCGCGCAGGGAGTACGTCGCGCCTGGCTCTAAGCCAAACTTCGTGCCATCAGGAGCAAGCTGGCCGATGTCATGAAGGATGGTACTATTGATCGTAATCGACTGATCGGGATTGCCGTGTTCGAGGGCCACAACGGCCGTCATCAGCTTGGTTGTGCTCATTTCAGGCAGGTGCATAAAGGGATTGTGGGCATAGAGCGTCGCGCCGGTATCCGCGTCCATCACGTAGGCGGCAGTCGCGAACACAGCCGGTGGGGGATACCTGCTATCCGCTGGCGTGATCACAAGTTCATGCGGGTTCTTGGGCGGTGCCTGCCCAACCGATGAGGAACCAGGTTGATTGCTGGGACCATTCAGCGGGTTAGTGGCAGTGGCGTGGCTGGAAAAGACGTTCATCATCAGTGGGATGAGGCTGAGCAGTATCACCAGCACCAGGCCTGCGAGAAGCAAAAACAGCTTATTGTGGCTCAGATCGTTCAGGCGAGCCATGAATGATGGTGGGCGGCGCGGCGTCGGTGCGGAGCGTGGGCGATGCAGAGGTGGCGCTGGCATATACGCAGACGGCCGCCGCTGCGGGGTTACCGTAACCTTGCCGGTTGGATGCGGTTGCGGCTGTATAGAGCGTCCAGGGCGTGGTCTCCTGGGCCTGCTCTCCTCATCCTCGTCGATCTCTGGTGGCGCCACCGGAGGCAGGGTATCTTGCCGGTCAATATATAACGATGCCCGTTTGATCTTAGGGATCTGCGGGTATTCATCAGAGTGAAAGTGTTCGGGTGGTTGCTGCCCCGGCTCCGCATACCTGCGTCGTGGGCGTGGGTTGGGTGGCGCCGGGTGATCGTATGCTCCATCCTGTTCGTCGTCGTGTGACGGCGGCTTGCGCATGGCGCTATTCCTCTCCATGGATGATAGGTCAGCATTATTGTTTTCTGTTGCTAGTGTAGCATAGCGGCAAAGGGCTGTCGAGAGCGTGGGTGAGGGTTCCTGAGAGGCGCGTAGCCTATTTTGTGTATGCATTGTCCCCTTGACTCTCATCCTCTATAATGCTACGCTGCATTCAGCAATCGACCTCACTTTTCCCGTTCGAGAGCAAGTGCGAGGAGCCTGTGTTATGCATCTGAGGACAGCGGTCATTCAACTCAATTCGCGTGATAACCCTGCCGAAAACCTGACGGTGGTCGAGCAATTTCTGGAGCGCGCTGGCGCTATGGGAGCGCAGTTTGTAGCGCTGCCGGAGTTCTGGACGTATCTTGGTCCATACAGCGGTTTTGAGAAGGCAGTGCAGACAGTGCCTGGTCCCTTTATCGAGCGTTTGCAAGAGAAGGCGCGCAAGCATAAGATGATTGTGCATGGAGGCAGTATCGTTGAGCGGCACCCGACGTTGCCCGGCAAGTTCTACAATACCTCCGTCCTCATCAACCGCGACGGTGAGATTGTCGCGCAGTACCGTAAGCTCCACCTGTTTGATGTGTGCCTGGCGAACGGCGATAGACACGCCGAGTCCGAGCGCATTGTGGCGGGGGATGAGATCGTCACCGCTGAGATTGATGGGATTACTTTTGGTCTCGCCGTCTGCTATGACTTGCGTTTCCCAGAACTCTTCCGTATACTCGCGTTACGCGGCGCTCAGATCCTGATGGTGCCGGCCGCGTTTACGCTGCACACGGGGCGGGATCACTGGGAGGTTTTGTTGCGGGCGCGAGCCATCGAGAATCTATGTTACGTGGTGGCCCCGGCGCATATCGGGTCATATCCTCCGAACAAGCAGTGTTTCGGCCGCTCGCTGATCGTTGACCCCTGGGGATTGGTGCTGGCGCAGGCGCCAGATGAGCCAACGGTGATGCTGGCCGAGATTGACCTGGCGCGTATCGAGCAGGCACGCGCGCAGATTCCCTGCCTGGAACATCGCCGCCCAGAGGCCTATATGCACCTCGTCCCGTAGCGCGTGGCTTGCCTCGCCGGGCCCTACACGATGACCTGGCGGATAGTAAAATTGAATATGGCTAGAGGGCATGCTGGTCAGTGGCCCTGAAGCGCCCACCTGGTGAAAGGATGAAACGACTCATGGCGGATATCGCTGCTATCAAACGGCTTATTGACGAGGGCAAGGTCGAGTACATTAAAATTGGCGGGGCAGATATAGAGGGGGTGTACCGGGGCAAGCGGGTGGCGGCGCGTCACTTCCTCAACGGGCTTGAAGAGGGCTTCGCGCAATGTGATGTGATTTTTGGGTGGGATATCGCGGAGAATGTGTTGCCCGACCTCAAATTTAGCAACTGGGAGCACGGGTTCGCGGATATCATCATGAAGCCCGACCTCTCGACCTTCGCGGTAGAGCCGTGGGAGGAGCAGGTGGCGTCGTGTGTCTGCGATCTCTGGACCGAGCACGGCGACCCGGTGACCATCTCGCCGCGCTACGTGCTCAATAAGGTTATGGAGCGGGCGCGTTCATTGGGCTATGAAGCCATCGCGGCCTCTGAGTTGGAGTTCCGTTTCTTCCGCGAGAACCAGGTATCGCTGCGGGAAAAAGACTTTGGTCCGCATTTAACGCCGCTCAATCCGGGCATGAACTGCTACTCCATCAGCCAGTCCAGCGCCGACGACCACCTGCTGGGTCGCATCGCGCGCATGATGCGCGACTATGGGATCGAGATCGAGGGCTACAACCGCGAGCATGGTCCGGGCATGTATGAGATGAACCTGCGCTACGGACCAGCTATTGAGGCGGCGGATAACACCATGTTGTTCAAAACGGGCGTCAAAGAGATCTGCCACCAGATGGGGCTGACGGCCAGTTTTATGGCAAAGTGGAGCGACGAGGAAGATGGGAGCAGCGGGCACTCGCACCTGAGCATATGGGATGCGAACCGCGAGCGTAACCTCTTCTGGGATGATAATGCCGAGGGGCATATGTCCCCGTTAATGCGGCAGTTCATGGCTGGCATGCTGGTGAAGTTGCCCGAATTTATGGCCATCTACGCGCCCATCATCAACTCCTACAAGCGCTACGTCGAGGGAACCTGGGCGCCGTTGAATACCACCTGGGGCCTGGATAACCGCACCTGCGCCATTCGCGTCATCAACAACGGCCGCAAGGCCATGCGCCTGGAGAACCGTGTGCCGGGCGCTGATGCCAACTTCTATCTCGTCTTCGCGGCCATGCTCGCCAGCGGCCTCTACGGTATCGAGCGTCAGCTTGAATTGCCGGCCCAGCTTGCCGGCAATGCCTACGACCAGGCGACGGTGACCGAGGCAGCCGAACGCAGCCATGTGCAACCGCTGGCCCAGAACCTCTCGGCCTCGACTGACCTGTTGGAGCGCAGCGAGGTGGCCAGGGAGTACCTGGGGGCTGACTTTGTCGAGCACTTCGTGGCCACACGCCGCTGGGAAGTGAAGCAATACGAGAAGGTCGTCTCCAACTGGGACCGCCGGCGTTATCTGGAAATGGTCTAATGACACGTTCTGTTCCTCTGCGAAATGGAGGAGATGCAGGCCTGCATCTCCCCCATTTCGCAGAGGAACAGAACGTGTTGTGTTACACGTCGGCGCCTTCTTCCTCGATCCAGCCGTGCTCCTCGCGGAAATTCAGGCCGTACCGGGTGGCCTCTTGCGCAGTGAGGTAGGGGAGGAGGTGTCCAACGAGGAGTTCGCCGGCCTTGAAGTGCTGGAGATTCTCCTGCGCGCGCTCGCGCATCAGGCGTAAGCCATCTTCGAGGTTGCCGAGCAATTGTTGCAGGTAGGGAAGCACCTGTTCGGCGCGCGCGCGCTTCTGCGGGTGTAGGGGCTGACCGCCCAGAAAGTGCGAGAGTATCAGCAGGTCATCGTCGTGAATCAGGCCCAGGTGCTCACCCCAGAGCATCAGGCGCAGGCCCTGCGCGAGGTGGGAGTCGAATGTGGCCACATTCATCTCGGTATCGTCGCGCATGCCGCGATTATTTAGATTGCCGGAGCCGACCGTTGTCCACAGGTCATCGATGATCGCGACTTTGGCGTGAACGTAGATCGGGCGATAGCGAGCTTTAGGGCCTTCGAGCATCGAGGTGGCGAGACAGAATACCTGCAAACGTCCCTGGGCCACAGCTTCGGGAGCCTCCGCTTTCAGGCGTTCGAGACCGGCATCGGTGAACGCGCGACCAACGTTGGGATGGTCGGGTAGGACGATTGTCACATAGGCGCCGCGTTTCAGCGCCTCGCCTACTTTGCGGATATTGTATTCCATATCCGGGCTATCCACGCTCACCAGGGGGATATCCAGCCCGATGTACGCGCGCAGCCAGAAGTACTGGTTCTCCACGTAGAGGAAGCGCTCGATATTGCCCAGGGCATGCCCATAAAGCTGAGCGATGCCCTGAATGCCGCTGGGAGGATCGAAGCTATAGGTGTGCTGGGGGATCGTGCGCGCAACCTGGGCGATCGTTTTGCTGGGAATGGCGGGCGCGGAGGGATGTTCTGGGACCATCAGGTTCGCATCCAGCTTATGGCGTTGCACAACATCGTTCCAGCGCTGGCGGAAATTGAATTCGACATCGCCAGCTATGGGACCTTCAAGGAGCGAATGCGCGTCGTGCCAGGGATGGGGCGACTTGGGTGGGTGTAAACTGCGAAGATGGGACTGGAAGGGATGCGAGTGAGTATCCCAGCGATCGAAATCGTCGCCAGCCTCGATCAGCAGGTCGATGCCGCCGACGAAAGCGTAGAGTCCGTCTACAACCGCGATCTTCTGGTGAAGGGACTCCGCCGGATGGTGCAGAATTCCGTGCGAACTGTCGTCGAGCAGGCAGTTCACACCCACCTGGGTCAGTTGCTCGTGGGCCAGCTTTGGACTGTAATGTGCGAAGACCTCCGGGCACTCCCAGAGCAGCGACCTGACCTCTACCCCTTTGCTTACCGCGTAATGTAACACGTTCTGTAAGGAAAGCTGCTGGGTCGTCCAGAATGCAATGTCCGCCTCCTGCAGGCCTTCGGCGCGCAGCTCGGAGAGCAGCATCTCCTGTTGCGGGCTGCCATCGGGTCCCGCGCGATGGTCGGTGCCGCGCACAAG
>JBDTHH010000307.1:0-7945 GCA_039937055.1 Ktedonobacteraceae bacterium
CCATCGTGGGAGAGATCTCCCCTGTGAAGGCGCCCTGCTCCTGGAAGTACATATTCTGCGCCCCCAGTTCAACGCGCTCGCACAGTTCCGCGTCCAGTACCTCCCTGACCGCCGCCAGGGAGATAGCCGGGGGGCAGAGGATGCACATAATGCGCTCATACTGCCTGACGAGTTGACCAAGCGTGGTCATGATCTCCAGGGTGAAGCTCGATGCCTGGCCGGGTCCGTAATACATTTTCCAATTGCCCGCGATAATAGCGGTGCGAGTGGCTGTTGTCATCTTATTTATCCTGCAACGCTGCAACGCCTGGCAGGACGCGGCCCTCAAGGAACTCAAGAGAGGCGCCGCCGCCCGTCGAGACATGCGTCATCTTATGGGCTGCGCCCGCGTGATCGACCGCCGCCGCCGAGTCGCCGCCGCCGATGATAGTTGTGGCGCCCACCGCCGTCTGCTCCTCCAGGAGCGTGATAATGGCGTTTGTGCCCTGCGCGAAGGCTGGCATCTCCGCGACACCGAGCGTGCCGTTCCAGATGATAGTCTGCGCGCCCTGCAAGGCCTCGCGAAATGCGGCAATGGTCGCCGGCCCGATATCCATGATGCGCCAGCCCGGCTCGACCTGGTCGGAACTGACAACCTTGTGTGTAGCGTCGGCGGCGAAGCGGTCGGCAACGACCACATCCACTGGCAGCAACAGTTCCAGGCCGCGCTGGTGGGCCTTCATCATCAGGTCGGCGGCGAAGCCCGTCTTGCTCTCTTCGATCAGGGAGTCGCCAACCTCGTTGCCCTGGGCTTTGAGGAAGGTATTGGCCATGCCGCCGCCGATCAGTAGGAGGTCCACCATAGTAATCAGGCGTTTGAGCACCGGCATCTTATCGGAGATCTTGGCACCGCCGCTGATGGCCGCGAAGGGTCGCCGGGGATCTTCCAGGGCGGAACCCAGGAAGTTAATCTCCTTCTCCATCAGGAAGCCGGCCACGCCGGGCAGGTCATGAGTGACCCCCTCAGTCGAGGCATGCGCGCGGTGGGCGGTGCCGAAGGCGTCGTTGACGTAGATCTCACCGAGCGAGGCAAGCTGGCGTGCGAAGGCCGGATCGTTCTTCTCCTCCTGGGCATGGAAGCGCAGGTTCTCCAACAGTAGCACCTGTCCTGGCTGGAGCGCATGCGCCAGCGCCTCGACCTCCGGCCCTGTGGAGTCCGGCGCCATATGCACGGGCCGGCCCAGCAGGTTGCGCAGGCGCTCGGCGACCGGGGCCAGGCGCAGCTTCTCAACGGCCTGACCATCGGGCCGTCCCAGGTGGGACATCAGGATCACCGCCGCGCCGTGCTCCAGCAGGTATTCGATGGTCGGAAGCGCGGCGCGGATGCGCGTATCGTCGGTGATGTGCCGCTGCACGTCAAGCGGCACATTGAAGTCGACGCGCACCAGCACACGCTTGCCAGCGACATCGATGTCACGAAGCGTCTTCTTGTTCATGGCCTAAAAACCCTTTTGCGCGATGAAGTTCGTGAGATCGGAGACGCGGCAGGAATAGCCCCACTCGTTATCGTACCAGGCGAGGATCTTCACCATCGTGCCGCCGCTGACCATCGTCGAGAGGCCATCCACGATCGACGAGTGCGAGTCGCCCCGGAAATCGGTGGAGACCAGCGGCTCCTCGGTGTAGTCAAGAATGCCATTGAGGCTGCCAGCAGCGGCCTGCTTGAAGGCATCGTTAATCGCCTCGCGGGTAGCTTCTTTGCGAATAGTAGCCACGAAATCCACAACCGAGACGGTCACCGTGGGCACGCGCAGCGACATACCATCGAAGCGCCCCTTCAGTTCAGGGATCACCAGGGCCAGGGCGCGGGCGGCGCCTGTGGAGGTGGGGATAATGTTGGAGCCGGCGGTGCGGGCGCGGCGCAGATCTTTGTGGACCACATCCAGGATGCGCTGATCGTTGGTATAGGAGTGGATCGTGTTCATCAGGCCGCGCTCAATGCCGAAGGTATCGTTAAGCACCTTGGCGGTCGGCGCCAGGCAGTTCGTGGTGCAGGAGGCATTCGAGATAATGTTATGCCTGGCCGGATCGTATTTATTCTCGTTGACGCCGAGCACGATAGTGATATCCTCGCCTTTCGCGGGCGCCGAGATAATCACCTTTTTCGCGCCCCCGCGCAGGTGGGCCGTGGCCTTATCAGCATCCGTAAAGACACCGGTTGACTCGATAACGATGTCGATGCCGAGGTCGCCCCAGGGGATCTGGGCCGGGTCGCGCTGCGAGATCACCTTGATGGTATGCCCGTTGACGATCAGCGAATCCGGCGTTGTCTCGACCTCGCCGGGGAAACGCCCATACGTGGAGTCATATTTCAACAGGTGGGCATTGGTCTTGGTATCGGTGAGGTCGTTAATGGCCACAACCTCAAGGTCGCGCGGGTGACGCTCAAGCAGCGCCTTGAAAGATTGGCGTCCAACACGTCCGAAGCCGTTAATGCCTACACGGGTAGCCATGATAGTTCTCCTTTTATGCTTGCTCGTTTTTCACAGTAGAGGCCGGGAGCCGTCAGTGCCAGTATGGCAGAGGTCAGAAATAAGATGGAACCTCAGAATGTTTCACGTGAAACATGCAAAGGTACATGCGCCTCTAATAGCATCCCGCCTTCTATAGGGTATCACCTGCATATGTACAGGGTCAAGCCAGAATGGCTCCTGGCCTCACACGGGCATCACAAAATTAAGCTGGCGGCGGATGAGCAAAAAGTGTCATCCAGCGTCCTTCCACCCATCCCATCTGTTATGCTAAGATGGTACATATCAGAACGAGATTGAGTGCTACATGGAGGAAACTATGGCCGGGAAACGCCAGATCACGACAATGTGTCCCATGAATTGTCTCCCTACGCAATGTGGTATGACGGTTGAGGTCGAGGAGAACAGACTCCTGTCGCTCAAGGGAGATCAGCACAACCCGGATAGCCGGGGCTTTCTGTGTATTCGCGGTCGGGCCACGCAGGAGATCTTTGAGAATCCCAAACGCTTGCTGCATCCGCTGCGTCGTGTGGGCGAGCGAGGCGAGGATCGCTGGGAACCGTGCTCGTGGGATGAGGCGTATGCCATGATCGTGGCGGCTATCCAGCAGACGCAGCCAGAACGTGTGGGACTCTGGCGCGGGCATGGCATCGGTACAACGGGACCGGCAGGCACCACGCTGGTCAGTCGCTTTGGCCTGCTGGGTGGTTTTCAGCAGTGGGCCAGCTCGATTGTCTGCTGGGCTATGGGTGGCTATGGTTTGGGGTTGACGGGGACGGTAAAGACCAATACGAAAGAGGATATGGCGGCCAACTCGCGCACGATTGTCCTATGGGGCGCGACGCTGGCGAGCCAGCCTGATCTCGCGCCGCGCCTGGTTGAGGCGCGCAAACGTGGCGCCTATGTGATCCATATCGATACGCGCCGCACAGAGGCGTCGCGCCACGCTGACGAGGTACTCCTGCTTCGGCCTGGCAGCGATGCCGCGCTCGCGCTCGCCCTGGCACAGGTGATTGTGGCCGAGGGACTGCACGATCAGGAGTTCATCGAGCGCCACACGCTTGGCTTTGAGCAATTTGCGGCCCATGTTCAGACCTGTACGCCCGCGTGGGCCGCCGCGATCACTGGCATTGAGGCGGCACGCATCCGCGATCTCGCGCGGCGCTACGCCACGCAGACTCCTGCCATGATCGTGCTGGGTGGCAGCTCCATGTTTAAGCACCAATATGGGTGGGAGCCGAGTCGCGCCATCTCCTGCCTGCCGGCTCTTAGCGGACAACTGGGCAGCGCGGGAGGCGGTCTGGGCCAGCGTCACGGCGCAGCGCCAGAGAGCACCGGCTACGCCGATATCCTGTCCGCTGTCCCCCCCAAGATGCCTGCTGAGGTGGCCATTCCCAGTCATATGGCCAGTATTACAGAGGCCATGACCAACGGCCAGCTTGATGTGCTGTTTCTGTTTGGCACCAACATGCTCTCGTCATTTGCCGACGCGAACGAACTCGCACGCGGGCTGGAGCGCATCAGGCTGATTGTCTCCTACGATCTCTTTATGAATGCGACTTCCCGGCGATGTGCTGACCTTGTTTTGCCGGCGACCGCCTGGTTGGAAGATATTGGCCTGAAGCAGACAGCCACGCATATCTATTTGATGGAGCGCGCACTTGCGCCAGCGGGCGAGTGCCGTTCCCTTACCACGCTTCTACGCCAGCTAGCACAGCAACTTGCTATAGAGGACTTCTTCCCCTGGCAGGACGAAGAAGACTACGTGAATGCCCTGCTGGCCGCGCAAAAGACAGCCGGCGGCCGGCCGCTGACAGTCGCTGAACTCCGCCGCTGTGGAGGCTACTGGCAGAAGAATGGTCTCTCACATATCGCCTACCAGAACCACACCTTTGCCACGCCCTCTAAAAAAATCGAATTCTGGAGCGAGCGTGCCCTCCAGGCCGGCCTCTCTCCTTTGCCATCCTATACGGCGCCAGCCGAGGCAGACTATCCCCTGCGTTTCTGCCAGGGGCGCACACTCACGGCCTTTCACGCTTTCTTTGACGAAGGCCAGGCGCTCCCAACGCTTGCCAGAGCCAACCCGGAGCCGCAGCTCTGGATGCATTCTCAGGATGCGCAAAAACGGCACATAGCCAGCGGTACTTCCATTGTGATTGCCAACCAGCGTGGCCAATTCGAAGCCAGAGCGCACGTGACGGATGACATCTTAGCAGGCGTCGTCTGGATGCGCGACGGTTGGAGCGGCGTCAACCGGGTCACCAGCGGAGCGCCTATTGTCTCCCTTGCCGCGAACAACATTGTCCCTGGCGTCCCCGGAGGACAGGCAGCGTATGACGCCTGGGTTGAGGTGCGCGTTAAAGAGGCATAGCGGTCAAAAAGCAGGAATGCCAGGGAGAGTGGCGACCGCCAGCAGCGTGGCGACCGGCCGTATCATGGCGACCGCGAGGGTCGCCACTACACATTACATCATTACATAGGTGATTTGTCTGGGCGCCCTACCCCCAGGTAACATCCGGCACGGGGATCACCCCGATTGAGAAGCGCACGTAGTCATCGGTGTAGCCGAAGCCGGAGCCGGGAACACCGGCGATGCCGGTCTTCTCGAAGATCGAGAAGGCGTCCTCGCCCGCGCGCAGCTTGCTCCAGTTGTAGACCGTGGCATCGTCGTCGAGGTAGATGTCGTCGAACAGGTTCTGGTCCGCGTTGATCTGCCGCAGTTGGGCGCTAAAGCGCTGACGGCGCAGGCGATAAAAAGCGCGCATCTTCTCAAGCAGGTAGGGGTTTTTCTGGATCAGGCGCATATAGGCCATGAAACGCAACTGCCACTCGGATGGCAGCGAGGCCATGCTGTTCGACCAGCCGGGCGCGAGGGAGGGCGCCAGATTGGGATCACCGATGGTGACCCAGCCCAGGCGCTCGCCTGTCAGCGAGAGGGTTTTTGAGAAGCTGCTGACGAAGATAGTGTTGCGCAGCACATCGGGGGCGGCGAAGGTCTCCATGCGCGCCTGGTCCTCCTCAGGTTTGCCGGTTCCCACGTAGGCCAGGTCGGCGAGCATAAAGACCTCGCGTCCGCGCGCTCTATGCTGGCGCAGCACCTCATGGAGGGCGTTGAACTCTGTGGGCGTGAAGGCGAAGGTGGTAGGATTGTTAGTGACGGTGAGGTAGATGATACGAATATCGGGGTCCTGGTGCAGGGCCACGTCCAGTTGCGCGGCGGTGAGCTTGAAGTGATCCTCGGGCTGGGTTTTGACATAATGCAGCCGGTAGCCATAGGAGCGTGCCTGCAACTCGGGTACGCCGAAGCCTGGCGATGGGAAGAGCACAGCAGCGCCCGACACGCCGCGTTCGTAGTACAACTGGCGCAGGCCGCGCAGCGTCTTATCGATGCCATCCATAGCCCCTAGGCTCAGGTAGACCTGCTCAGGGGTAACAGTGAGATCCCAGTGGTTTTGCCAATCCTCGGCCAGCCAGCCGCGCAGGACGCGATTACCAACGCCCAGGATATCGTAGATGCGCAGGTCGATATGCTCAGACAGCAGGAGGCGTTCGTTCTCCAGCATCTGCTCACGTAGCCACAGGTAGGTCTGGCCCGAGGCGATATACCCGTGCAATTGCTCGCCCGGCAGCGCCACCCCCAGCTCATCAGCCAGCATACGATAGTCGCCGGAACCCCCTGGCTGGCCCTCACATTCAGTCACACGGCGCAGGTCCACATCGCCGATAGTGCGGTTCACAATCTCTGCCTGTATCACATCTTCGGAGATAGCAAGTTCGCGGCAGCAGTTCTCCAGGTCCGCCACCATACGCGCCATCACGCGGATAGGTCCCGCCCCCTGCTGAAGGACAGGTCGATAGCGGATCAGCAGTTGCTGGCGTAGGCGTTTGAGGGCAGCGTGTTGTTCCTGGAGCGAGAGTGGTGAGATGGTAGAAACATGAGGCGAGTTCCCAGGTGCGTTATGGGTAATCACCGGCGTTACTCCCTTCGTTCGCGCCACATGGCGCATCTTCTCTAGAGAAGCACATAGTCATCATTGACTAGTTCTATATAGCAGTGTAGCATATCACACAGGGTAAAACAAGTTTGCGAGGCAGGCTACCCCTATATGTTTCACGTGAAACATAAGCGAAATGGATACGGCTAGCATGTCTGGCTGCTATAGATAAATTGGCAGAGCACAATGTTTCACGTGAAACATTGTTATCTTTCTTGAAAAAGGAAGGAGTGGGTGGGGTAGGGGCGTGGTTGACAAGCCCGCCTGTTCGCCGGTGAGATCGTGATGCCATCAGGTACGAGCGGGCTTGTCAACCCTTACCCCATAGTGTTCCGTCAAAGGTCATTTGGTGGGTACAATGGCCCCGATCACGCGTAGGGATTCGGCTTGCCGCATCCGCGTGCGGCCTCGCTTGCGAGGGCGGGAGAGGCCTCCCAGGCCCCAGGGCCTGCCCCACGGATGCGGCAAGCCGGATCCCTACGCGGGAGGGGGAAGCGCCCCGATACCCGTCAAATGAAGCCTGACGGAGCACTATTGGGCTTGTAAACCCCTACCCCACCCGCGTTAACCTGGAGGATACCATGTTCCACAATAAAAACGTTGTTGTCACGGGGGCGGGTCGCGGGATTGGGCGCGAGTTAGCGCTGGCTTTCGCCGCTCAGGGCGCGGCGGTTCTGGTGCATTACGGCCATGCCCGCGACCAGGCGGAGGAGGTCGTACGGCAGATTGAGGCCATGGGCGGACAGGCAACCGCGATGCAGGCCGATTTGAGCGTGGCAAGTGAGGTCAGCGGTTTCGTGACGCGAGCCTGTGAGACGTTGGGGCCGATCGATGTGTGGATCAATAACGCGGGCGCCAGCGCCAATAGCGAGGAGAGCCAGGGATTGAGCGAGGAGCAGATCTTCGCACGTATGCTGGCGGTAGATGTGATGGGCGCTTGGCTGTGCTGCCGCGCGGTGGCTGGCGCGATGCGCGAGGGCGGCTGCATTCTCAACACCGGCTGGAACCATGTCTTCGATGGCGCGCCAGGCTTCGCCAACCAGGCGTATGCCACCAGCAAAGGCGCGGTCATCGCGATGACGCACTGCTTCGCGCGCGAGCTGGCCCCGCGTGTGCGCGTCAACTGTATCGCGCCAGGCTGGATCGAGAACGAGTGGGCGCGGTCGCGTCCACCAGCCTTCCGTGAACGCGTCGCGCAGAGTATTCCCCTGGGCCGCTGGGGCATGCCCGGCGATATCGCGGCCGCCGCGCTCTTCCTGGCCTCGCCCGCCGCCTCCTTCATCACAGGCCAGGTGCTGGTGGTGGATGGTGGCGAGGTGATGCGCTGATGAGAGGGCGAGCATGAGTTACCCCGAATTTTGAGAACGAATGTTTAAGCCTCGACTGGAAGCAGTCGAGGCTTAAACATTCGTTCTCAAAATTCGGGGTAACTCATGCTCG
>JBDTHH010000308.1:0-3348 GCA_039937055.1 Ktedonobacteraceae bacterium
GTCATCGGCTGCCAGCGGGCTTGTAAACGGCGCCCCTACGGCCATCGTCCCTACGCGGTTCAAGGTGCCTTCACTTATCTCTATACGCTTGCCAACATGCTTGGGCATGCAGTATACTGCCAGTATAAGAGTAGCAGGTAGCACAACCCGTGAAAACTCTCCAGCGAGAGCGCGCAAGAACGAACGAAGAAGGCAGGAGCGAGGCATGAGTGGCGATGAGAATACAGTAGTCACCTTGCGTCTGCCATCGACGTTAAGTGCCTACAGCGGGGGGAAGAGCCAGATACCCGTGCGGGCAAGCACAGTAGAGCAACTCCTGGAGGTGCTGCAAAGTGAGCATCGCCAGGTCTGGGAATGTCTGTGTGACGAACAAGGGCATGTGCGGGATCATATCAAGATCTTTGTCAACAATAAAATGATTACTGGCCTCAATGGTCTCCAGACGCCGCTGAAGCCAGGACAAGAAGTGATCGTGCTTCCCGCTATTACCAACGTCTAACCATCAAAAAACATGGAACTCTGACTGAGGAAACATCGTAGAAGCTTATGCAAATCGAACCCCAGAAAGATATAGACAACCCGCCTGCCTCACCGGTGGATATCGTGCCTGCACCTGGTAGCTCTCCTCCGACGAAACAATGGCACGTCCTGCGTAACCGCAATTATGCGTTGTTGTTCTGGGGACAGTTGATCTCTTCGGCAGGCACAGAGATGCAGGTTGTCGCTGTTGCCTGGCAGGTCTATTTGCTGACGCACTCGCCCATCGCGCTTGGTTTGATCGGTCTCTTCCAGGCCATCCCGCGCCTGCTCTTTTCGCTGGTCGGCGGCATCTTCGCCGACGTGTTTGATCGCCGCAAGCTGCTGCTGGTTGTTGAAATCGTGCTGGCCTGCACCTCGACGGTGCTGGCGCTCTGCACCATGCTGCACGTGATCAATATGCCGATTATCTACGTGGTTGTGCTGATTGCTGCCAGCGTCTTCTCCTTCGAGTTTCCCACGCGCCAGGCCATTATCCCCGGCCTGGTACCGCGCAGCCAGATGGCCGACGCCGTCTCGCTCAGCAAGGTGATGATGCAGCTCACCTTCATTCTGGGCCCCACGATTGGCGGCTTCGCGATTGTGTGGATCGGGCTGGCAAACATCTATTGGATCGATGTGTTCTCCTACGTCGTGGTCATTGGCTCACTGCTGTTGATGGTCATCCCGCGCATCCCGCTTGAGAAGCGTCCCCAGGCAGGGGTGGGCGCACTGCTGGATGGTATGCGTTTCCTGCGCGAGCACCCGATCATCCTGGCGGTGCTCTCGCTGGACTTTTTCGCGACCTTCTTTGGCTCGCCGCGCGCGCTCCTGCCGATCTACGCGCGCGATATCCTCCACATCGGACCGCAGGGGCTGGGCCTGCTGATGGCGGCCACCCCCATTGGCGCGGTGGCGCTGACGCCGCTGAGCGGGCGCGTCGGTCGCATCGCGCGCCAGGGAGTGGGCATCGCCCTGGCTATCATCCTCTGGGGCGTGTTTATTGTCTTCTTCGGACTGCTGCCCGGCCCCATCTGGCTCTCGGCCCTCTGCCTTGCCGGGGCGGGCGCGGCGGATCTGGTGAGCGTGATCCTGCGCGGCGTGCTGATCCAGCTTGTGACGCCGGACGAGTTTCGCGGCCGCACTAACGCGGTCAATGCCATGTTTGTCATCGGTGGCCCCATGCTGGGTCAGTTTGAATCTGGCCTGGTGGCGGGCCTCTTCTCACCTGAGATCTCGGTGGTGAGCGGTGGTATCGCCTGCATCCTGGCAACATTGGCTATCGCGGCATGTGTACCCAGGCTGTTGCGCGTCAAAGTGCATCCATTAGATCCATAGACTTGTATTTTTGCGCGCTATCATGCATAATGGGTAGGAAGAAATGTTGAGGAGGGTTCGGGTTTATGCTGGCGCAGGTACGTAGTTGTGCAATTGTTGGTCTGGAGGGCGCGCTGGTCGAGGTGGAGGTTGACCTCACCAATGGGCTAATAGCGTTCGCGATCGTCGGTCTTGGCGATACCGCGATCCAGGAGGCGCGCGAACGGGTGCGGGCGGCGATTAAAAATAGCGGTTGTCTCTTCCCCTTTAAACGCATCACGGTGAACTTAGCTCCCGCCGATCTCCGCAAAGAGGGCCCCGTCTACGATCTTCCTATAGCCATCGGTATCTTGCTGGCTTCGGGTCAGATCACGCTTGATGAGAAGGTGGGCGAGTATCTCTTTCTGGGCGAGCTTTCCCTGGATGGTAGCGTGCGCCATACCAACGGCATCTTGCCGATGGTGGCCCTGGCGCGCGAGCGGCACGTCAAGGCCGTCTTCGTACCTGCCGTGGACGCGATGGAGGCCGCACTGGTCGAGGATGTCGCGGTGTATGCCGTTGAGACGCTGGGGCAACTGGTCTCTCATCTAAACGGCGAGCGCCTGATTGAGCCGTTTCCACCTGACCGGCGCCTGCTGGATACGCCGCCGGATGTGGAGTACACGCACGACATCGCCTCGGTACGCGGGCAGGAGCATGTGAAGCGCGCGCTGGAGGTAGCCGCCAGCGGTGGGCACAACATCCTGATGAGCGGCCCGCCCGGATCAGGCAAGACCCTGCTGGCGCGCGCTATGCCCTCGATCCTGCCACGCGTCATGATCGAGGAGGCGCTCGACGTCACAAAAATCTACAGCGTCGGTGGCATGCTGCCGCCCGGCGTCCCGCTGATCTTGCAGCGCCCGTTTCGCGCGCCGCACCATACTATCAGTCACGCGGGCCTCGTTGGTGGCGGTCGCATTCCCCGGCCTGGCGAGATCAGCCTGGCGCATCGAGGCGTGCTCTTCCTGGATGAACTGCCGGAGTTTGGCCAGAACGTGCTGGAGGTGCTGCGCCAGCCGCTTGAGGATAAGGTCGTGACCATCTCGCGCGCGCAGGGTACGATCACCTATCCGGCAAATTTCATGCTGGTTGCCGCCATGAATCCCTGCCCCTGCGGCTATCATAACGATCCGGTCAAAGAATGCACCTGCTCGGCCACCGCCATCCTGCGCTATCAGAAGCGCATCAGCGGCCCCCTGCTGGATCGCATCGATATCCATGTCGAGGTGCCGCGCGTCGATTATGAGAAGCTGGCCGACAAGAGGCAGATGGAGAGCGCCACGATCATCCGCCAGCGCGTGCAGGCGGCGCGCGAGCGCCAGTTGCGGCGCTTCGCGGGCACCAAACTGACCTGCAACGCCGAGATGGGCGCCAGCGAGGTCCACCAGTTCTGCGAGACCGAGGCGTCGGGACAGCGCCTGCTAAAGGCGGCGATGCAGCAATTATGCCTATCGGCCCGCTCTTTCCACCGGCTGC
>JBDTHH010000309.1:0-14349 GCA_039937055.1 Ktedonobacteraceae bacterium
TAGGCGAACAGGCGGGCTTGTAAACGGCGCCCCTACGTCAATTTGCCCTTACATCGCATCATACCCTTTGTGGTGTTATCGTTCTTACGCGGATGGGGGCAGGTTATAGATCTTCTCGAACTTGCTGGTCAGGTAGCGCACGAAGTGCGCCGGGTTGGGTATCTCGCCGGTGACCTGCTTGATCAGGTCTTCGGGGAGATAGACGGCGCCGAAGGTATACATGCGCTCTCGCAGCCATGCGAGGAGCGAGGCCGTATCGCCTTTTGCCAGGCGCTCTTCGAGGTCCGGCAGGTCTTTCAGGAGCGCGCGGTAGATCTGCGCGCCGTAGAGGTTGCCCAGCGTATAGGTTGGGAAGTAGCCAAAGCCGCTGGTCCAGTGGACATCCTGCATCACGCCATCGGCATCCGTTGGAAGCTCGATGCCCAGGTATTCGCGGTACTTGGCGTTCCACAGGCCTGGCAGCGTCTCCACGGCGATGTCGCCATTGACGAGCATCTTCTCCAGTTCGTAGCGGATGATAATGTGCAGGTTATAGGTCACCTCGTCGGCCTCAACGCGGATCAGGCTTGGCTCGACCTTGTTGAGGGCGCGGGCGAAGGTCGCGACATCCACGTGCGCGTAGTGTTCAGGGAAGATCGCGCGCAGCAGGGCGAACTGGCTCTGCCAGTAGGCTTCCGAGCGGCCGATGGTATTCTCCCACAGGCGCGACTGCGATTCATGGGCGCCCATGGAGGCGCCGCCGGCGAGTGGCGTGCGCAGCAATGTGGCTGCACTCCCCTGCTCGTAGAGCGCGTGACCGCCTTCGTGAATGCCGGCCATCAGAGATGGCTGGATGAGGTTCTCGAAGACGCGGGTGGTGACGCGCACATCAACAGGGCTGCCAAAGCTTGTCGTGAAGGGATGCGGTGATTGAGCGAGCTGGCCGCGCTGGAAATCGTAGCCCATGCCGCGCAGGATCTTGTCGCAGAGCAGCATTTGTTTGTCGGCCCGGAAGTTCCCCTCCAGGCAGGACGCGTCTATGCTCGTGCCGCTCTCCTGGATACGTTGCAACAGTGTCGCACTGACCTCACGTACCGGGGCGAAGAGCACGTCGACCTTGCTGGCGGTCAGACCAGGCTCGTAGAGGTCCAGCAGCGCATCGTAGCGTGTCTCGACGTAACCGAAGCGGTCAGCGACCTCGCGCTGGAGAGCGATGGTGCGGCTGAGCCAGGGGGCGAAGCTGGCAAAGTCGTTCTGTTCCCTGGCACGCTTCCAGGCCTCAAAGCTGCCCGCGTCGGTGCGCGCCATCTCCTCGACAAGCTGCCGCGGTAGCTTCGTGGCCTGATCGTAGGAGCGGCGCGCCTCGCGCACCAGGCCACGATCAGCATCACTGAAGTCGTCGCGCTCGATCTCCGCTTCCAGGCTGTCCAGCAAGCGCGGCAGTTCCGGCGAGAGCCAGCGCTCGTGCATCACCCCTTGCAGCGTCGCCATTTGCAGGCCGCGCAACTCGCCGGCCGCGGGAGGCAGTGCCGTATTCTGATCCCACGTCGCGAGATCCCCCAGCGCTTTTAGATCAGCTAGTTCATGCATTCGCTCAAGCAACGCACTGATACGTTCATTGCTTTTGGTAAATTCGGGCATTTTTTTCATATCTTGTCGAGAAGTAAGCATAAGAGACTCCTGTTACATAAAATGTGCGTACCCCAGACGACAAGGCACCTGTGTCATCTATGAATGCGCCAGAGCGTTCTTCCATAGTATACCAAGGTAGGGGCGCTGTCCACAAGGGATACGCGCTATGCCAATATGCCTCTATTCCCGCGTCCCTGCACGCCGACCTTGTTACTCTTGCCCAGCGCGTCTCGTTTGAATTGCTACCTGGCCAAAGATCGGGCCAGATCTGTGTGAGACGATCGCCTTGCGTCCTGCTCGATACGGCCAGGTAATTGCAAGAGAAAGTTTTTCATGACATCGCAAGCGCTGCTCCTATTGGGGTTGGCCGGTCTGATGCATAGCGCCTGGAACCTGCTGCCCAAGAAGAGCAAGGATAAACAGGTTTTTTTCTGGTTGATGATGTTCGCCGCCCTGTTCTTCTTCCTGCCGCTGTTCTTGTACCTGTATGTGCCCATTCCTGTCATTGGCTGGGGCTATATTGTGCTCTCCGGCCTCCTGGAGGCGTGCTATGTGCTGTTCCTGGGCGCGGCCTACCAGCATGGCGATATCTCGCTGGTCTACCCGATTGCGCGCGGCTCCGCGCCACTCTTCGTGACCCTTATCGCGTTTGTCTTTCCAGGCGAGCGCGCCTCGCCACAGGGCATTGTGGGCATTTGCCTGATTGTGTGTGGCATCTACGTTGTTCACCTGACATCTTTTGCGTGGCGCGAGCTGTCCGCGCCGCTCTTATCGCTGCGCCAGAAGGCCTCGCAACTGGCTCTGCTGGCTGGCCTTTTCATCGCCAGCTACTCTATTGTCGATAAGGTCGGTATTCGTTATGTCAATCCGGTATTGTATATCTACCTGATCTATCTGGTGCTGGTCCTGGTGCTTGCGCCGTTTGTGCTCATCGCCAGGCGTGTCGCCATTGTCTCTGAATTGCGCGAGAGCAAGCTCAAGATCATAGTGGCCTCCATCATGTCCCTGACCACCTACCTGCTGGTGCTCTTCGCTCTGACAGGCAATAAGGTGAGCTACATCGCCTCCGCGCGCGAGGTATCGGTGGTGTTCGCCGCCCTACTGGGCGCCGTTGTGCTGCGCGAGTCCTTCGGCAAGCAGAAGGTTGTCGGCTCGTTGTGTATTTTCGCGGGGATTGTGTGCATTGCTCTGTCGTAGGATTATATCCGGCTGATAGTCCTCCTGGCATCCCCCAGGTCCTTGACGGAATGCTTGATTTGGCTTACAATCAGCAGTACTTACTAATCGTTAAGTAAACTTCAGATAGCGTATGAGGGATCGTGGGTGAAGAGAAAAAGGGGCGAGGCCGGCCAGTCGTTAGTAGACGAAGGTGAGACCAGGGAGCAGATCCTGGATGCTGCCCGGCAACTCTTCCTCGCCAGGGGATACAAAGGCGTCTCCATGAAGGACATTGCCGAGGCCGTACAGGTCACATCGGCTGCGCTGTACTATCATTTTCCCGAAGGCAAGCAGGAGTTGTTCTTCAGTGTGATCCAGGCACTGCTCGCAGCATGGGTGCAAGGAGCGTTGTTGGCTACGGCATCTGTACAAGGGCTAGCAGAACGACTGAAGTGGCTGACAGAGTACATGTTCACTCTGCCCATCGACCGCTTCGAGATGCTCATGCGTGATGCGCACGAAAATGTCTTTGATCACGGCGCAAAACGTGAAGACATGGAACAGATCCAGAAGGTTTTTGTGCAGCACGTGATCATCATTTTCCAGGAAGCCATCGATATAGGAGAAATCCCCGGAGATGTTCCCGCGGCAGTGCTGGCGGCGATGTACATGGGGATGAGCATTTCGCTGCTCAGCAGTAAGCACCAGGTGATGGGAGGCATCGAGAACAGAGAGATCATCGATGCAGATGCTCGGCAGTTAGCTGCCTTCATCGTCTCGGTCCTGCTCAAGGGGGTCGCCGATACTACTCCAGGTGCAAGCATAGTGTAGTGTTCTAACGGGTAGAAACAAGTTGAGCCGAAGGGCAGGGATCTGCCAGCTCAACTTATTAAATGGTTAATAAGTTCATGCTTTCTCATTAAAGTCACAAAAAAAGAGGATCAGCAGCCAAAGGCCTGATCACTTGAGGAGTTTGTCATGTCATTTCTTTCGCGATTCAGTCTCAAGAATCGCAGTCTTATCGCGCTGGCCACCGTCGCCATTTTATTGATTGGTGCCTATGTGATTCCCGCGCTTAAACAGGAACTCTTTCCTTCGCTGAGTTTCCCCGCCGTCTCGATCGTCACGGTGGACGCGGGAGCATCACCTACAGTGGTCGAGCACGATGTTACCAGTCCGTTGGAGCAGGGCATTCAAGGGATCGCGGGCATTCAGCAGTACACGTCGTACTCGAACCAGGGTGTGTCCATTATCGTTGTCGAGTACGACTTTGGTACCGACCTGAACCAGGCCAGTCAGACGCTGTCGCAGCATCTCAATCAGGTGCAAGGCAGTCTGCCTTCTGGGGTGACGCCCCAGGTTCAAACCTTCAGTGTGGACTCGTTGCCAGTAATCCAGTTGGCGGTCACCTCGTCTGAGGACCCCATCGCGCTTGCTGCCCAGGTCAAGCATGATGTAGTGCCCGTCCTGCAGGGCATTGACGGCGTTGCCATCGCCACCGTCACCGGCGTAGAGCAGCAGGTCGTCGCCGTGAAGCTGGATCTCAAAAAGGTGCAGGCCGCGGGCCTGACGGTGAGCCAGATCGAAGGGGTGCTGGAGGCCAATAACATCACCATTCCGGCTGGTGAGGTCACCGCCAACGGGCAAACACAGACCATCCAGGTGAGCAATACCTTCAACTCCCTCGATGATCTGAAGAAGCTGGTCGTTGGGGTATCAAGCGGACCGCAGACCACACCCGGATCGCAGACCACGCCTGGATTTCAGGGGCCTCCCACGACTGGCCTTCCCACTCGCACACCTGCTCCGGTCAGCAAGCCGGTGCCCGTGACGCTTGGTTCTGTGGCAACGGTCGAGCAGACCCTGGCTCCTTCGACCTCGATTACGCGTACCAACGGCAAGCCGAGTATTGGCATCAACATTACCAAAACGAACGCTGGCAACACGGTCTCCCTTTCTCAGGCCATCCAGGACAAGCTCCCGTCGCTGCAGAATACGCTGGGGCACGGCGCGAAGCTGTTTGTGGTCTATGACCAATCACCATACATCAAAAGTTCGGTAGAAGGCTTGGTGGTGGAGGGCTTAATCGGCGCGGGTTTCGCCGTCCTGGTGATCCTTGTGTTTCTGCTCTCGCTGCGTTCAACCCTGGTCACGGCCATCTCCATTCCTCTTTCTGTAGTGCTCGCTCTCATTGGCCTCTGGCTTGGCAAATTCTCGCTCAACCTGCTGACCCTGGGTGGGCTGACCATTGCCATCGGGCGCGTCGTTGATGATTCGATAGTTGTGCTGGAAAATATCCAGCGTCACTTACGCGAAGATCCCGCCGGCGAGAAGGTCGTGACCATCACGCGCGCGGTCCGCGAGGTAGCCGGCGCGATCACAGCTTCAACCATCACCACCGTTGCCGTCTTTTTGCCTATCGCCTTCACCGGCGGTCTGGTGGGCGAATTGTTCGGCGCTTTCTCCATCACGGTGACCATTGCCTTGCTGGCCTCGCTGTTTGTGGCGCTCACGATTATTCCGGTGCTGGCCTACTGGTTCCTGAAAGCGCCGAAGGCGTCTGTGCAGAAGGCAGGCCAACCGGCGCACGAGAAAATGACGCTCCTGGAAAGAGGCTATGTGCCGGCGGTGCGCTGGGTAACCAGGCATCGCATCGTCAGCATCATCGGCGCCTTGATCATTCTGGCCGGTTCTTTCTCCCTGGTTCCGTTTGTGGGAACCAACTTCTTTAACAATTCCAGCCAGAATACCTTCTCGATCATACAGACGCTGCCGGTGAATACCAGCTTGCAGCAAAGTGCTCAGGCCGCCCAGCAGATCGAAGCTGTGCTCGCAAACGTGCCAGGCATCCAGACGTATCAGGTGACGATTGGCTCCAATGGCTCGCTCGCCAGTTCCTTTAGCGGCGGATCGGGCGGATCAAATAGTGTGAACTACGCTGTGACCACTGATGCGAATGCCGACCAGACGGCGTTGCAACAGACCGTGCAAAATCGTCTCAAAGCGTTGACCGGTGCCGGCACTATTATGGTGAGCACCTCCAGTCAAGGTTTCAATACCTCAGGCCTGGCAGTGAATGTCCAGGCCTCCGACGATCAAACATTGAGGGTGGCGACACAGCAGGTTCTGAACGCCGTCAAACAGACGGCCAATACGACAGATGTCGCCAGCAATCTCGCCAATGCATCGCCGCTGATCAACGTGCAGGTCGATCCTACCCGCGCACTGCTGCACGGTTTGACTGCCGCGCAGGTCGGCCAGGAATTACGCGCGGTCTATACCGGGACGACCGTGACCAAAGTGACGCTCGCCGGGACACAAGAGGATGTGGATATCCAACTCGGCACGCCGGCCACCACCGTGCAGGGCCTGCAGGACCTGCTCATCCCTGGCGCTACCGGTAATGTCCGGCTGGGCGATGTGGCGTCAGTCACCCAGGCCTATGGTCCCCCTCAGATTACGCATCTGAACGGATCTCGCACAGCCACAGTGAGTGCGACCATCACGGGCGCGAATGTAGGCGCGGTCAACACCGATATCCAGAAGCGCCTCAACGCGCTCCACCTGCCGGCCGGCGCCAGCGTGTCCTTGGGTGGGGTGCTCTCCAGCCAGTCGCAGTCCTTCCAGAGCCTGATTCTCGCGCTGATCGTCGCGATTGTGCTGGTCTACCTGGTGATGGTCATGACTTTCCACAGTCTGGTGCAGCCACTTGTGCTGCTGGTTTCGATCCCCTTTGCGGCAACTGGCTCGATTATCCTGTTGCTGGCCACCCATACCTCGTTAGGAGTGCCGGCTTTGATTGGTCTGCTCATGCTCGTGGGCATTGTGGTGACGAACGCTATCGTGTTGCTTGACCTGGTAAACCAGTACCGGGCCAAAGGACTGGACGCGCGCAGTGCGGTCATCGAAGGGGGACGCCGGCGCCTGCGACCCATCTTGATGACCGCCATCGCGACCATTCTGGCGTTGTTGCCCATGGCGGCCGGTTTGAGCAAGTCGGGAGGCTTCATCTCCGGGCCGCTGGCTATTGTGGTGATTGGTGGACTGGCTACCTCAACCGTCCTGACCTTGCTGCTGGTGCCCACCCTCTACGTGATCGTCGAGGACATCAAGACGCGCTTCGGCAGGAAACCCACGCCGCCTGTATTGGAGAACGTGATACAGTCAGAATCTGAGCGTGGGGAGGAGCAAACCGCGCTCGCCTAGAGACCTGGCTTTGGCTCCTCTTGCTCGCCAGCGGGCAGCGCCAGCAATGGCGCATCCACGCGGACCTCGCGTGGGCGGCCAGGGGGAGGCGGGCCCTGTAGGCGTACACGTACGCTATGGGGTCCGTTGCGTGTCTCCATAAGGGCGACGGCTTTTCGCAGGGGTAGGTTTTGTGGAGCATTTTCCACGGTTCATGTGGTATGGAAGGGGTAGGGGCGCCCGCTTCCCGCTCGTTCATGTCTTACATTCACGTCTATGAGGCAAGCTACGCTGCCGGGTCTGGTTGATTGAAATATCGCTTGCTCCATGCTATCATGCACAACAAGCGGGCAGACGTTGGGCCTATGCCTATCCTGCAACGCGCCCATCATTGTTGGAGATGAGGAAACAGCATTTATGAGTCAATCCACTAGCAACGAGCGTCGCGCCGATGTTGTGATTGTTGGCGCGGGCCTGGCGGGCCTGGCGGCGGCGCGCAGGCTGGCAGCGGCGGGTAAAGATGTTCTCGTACTCGAAGCGCGCGACCGGGTTGGGGGGCGCACCTATACCCGGCCGGCGAACGATGGGACGCCGCTGGACCTTGGAGGCCAGTGGATCGGGCCGACGCAGGAACGTATCGCGGCTCTGGCGCAAGAGGTTGGCGTGGGTACCTTCCTCTCGTATGATAGCGGGAACAATATCGAGCAGCGTGGTGGGCAACGCCATTTTTATTCTGGTCCGGTACCGATGCACGATCCTCTGGTCTCGATGGAGGTCATTGAGAGCATGCTTAATCTCAATATGCTGGCACGCGAGGTGCCGCTGGCGGCGCCGTGGGAGGCCAGCGAGGCCCAGGCGTGGGATGCGCAGACCTTCGCTACCTGGATGGAGGCCAACGTGTCAGCCGGGGGGACGCGTTCGCTGCTGACGCTGGCTATCCAGGCTGTCTTCTCGGCGGAGCCGCGCGACCTCTCGCTGCTGCATGTGCTCTTCTACATCCACTCGGCGGGGAGCCTCAACCAGCTTGTCAGCGTCACGCGGGGCGCGCAGGAGAGCCGCTTCCATGGTGGCTCGCAGACCGTCTCCAACCGCGTCGCGCAGGAACTTGGCGAGCGCGTCATCCTGAACACGCCTGTCCACAGCATCAGCCAGGACGAGCATGGTGTGCGGGTCGAGGCTGACACGTTGCTGGTGACGGCGCAGCGAGCGATTGTGGCCATCCCGCCCGCGCTCGCCGGGCGCCTGCGCTACAGGCCAGCTATGCCGGCGCTGCGTGATCAACTGACGCAGCGTGTGCCTATGGGCACGGTCACCAAGATACAGTGCCTCTACGAGACCCCCTTCTGGCGCTCCGAGGGCCTATCGGGGCAGGTCGCGAGCGATACCGGCGTCGTGCGCATTACCTTCGATAACACGCCGGAGAGCGGCAGCCCTGGCGTCCTCTTGAGCTTCATCGAGGGAGACGAGGGCCGCACGTGGGGCGATCGGGACGCAGACGAGCGGCGCGCCGCTGTGCTGTCTTGCCTGACAGACTACTTCGGCGAGAAGGCGGGCATACCATATGAGTACATCGAGCAGAATTGGGCGGCGGAAGAGTACTCGCGCGGAGGCTATGCCGGCTATATGGCGCCCGGCGTCTGGTCGATGTACGGCGCGGCCCTGCGCAGGCCGGTCGGTCGCATCCACTGGGCCGGCACGGAGACGGCGACCGTGTGGGATGGCTACATGGATGGCGCTGTGCAATCGGGCGAGCGCGCGGCGGAAGAGGTGCTGGCGGCGTCTACAGAACGCCAGGCATCCCTGTAATAGCGAAGAGAGGTAGCATGCATGGCAACACGGGAAGAGATTCGGGAAGCCCTGGACGATTATGTCGCCCAGGCAGGCAAGAGCGAGCGCGTGCTCCGGGCTTTGCGCACCTGGAACTGTGTGGTCTACATCGAGGCCACGGATATCGAGGCCGCCTTTACCATGGAGGTGAAGGGTGGCCCGGCGACGGTCAGCGCTGGCGTGCAGGGGAAGCCTGATCTCATCGTGCGCGGGAGCAGCGAAGACCTGGCGAACATCTTCTGGTGTGACGCCGACCCCGCCTCAAACTATATGCAGGGCGCGATCAAAACCCAGGGTTCACCAGAGGATGTGATGCGGCTGGATGCGATGGCGATGCTTATTTACCTGGAGACGAAGCGCTAAGCGCGCACCATCATTCTTCGTAGGCGCCTTGAGAACTTCTTGATATCTCTATGGTAAAATATATAACCAGGCATGTTCAAATGGATAGAGGCAGTTACCACATTATGAAGAAAACGCCATCAGCGCCTAAGTCGTCAATGCAGCAGACGGGGCAACGCATACAGTCTCACTCTGTTCCAGCACAGGCGGGGTCGACACGCCAGTTTGCGCCGCCAGTTTCCCTATCTGATACAGCCGGCCAGACTCGTCCGACCCATAGTCTGCCTGGCTGGTTACTTTTGCCCTTACGTCTCTTCCTGGGGATTACATTTATCTATGCCGGAGTGCAGAAGCTGACCGATCCGCAGTACTTCAAGCCGTCCGCCGCCGGCTTCGTCGGGAAGCAGATCACATCTTTCGCCGTAGGTTCCCCGCTTCACGATTTTCTGATGCATGTTGCTGTGCCGCATGCCGCCTTCTTTGGCACACTGGTAGCGTATGGTGAGTTGGCAATCGGTGTGGGAGCGTTGTTAGGGCTTCTATTGCGGCCGGCCGCGTTCTTTGGGATGTTGATCAGCCTGGTCTTTTTCCTCTCGGCAAGCTGGCGGGTGCGGCCATACTTTTACGGGGCCGATATCGTTTTTGTCTTCAGTTGGCTGACAATGTTCCTGGCCGGCCCGCGTGGAAGCTGGCTGCCCTCGGTTGATGCTCTCCTGGTCTCGCGTTTGCTGGGGTGTGCGGCGCCTGAGAATCGGGCCGGTCTGGCCCGCCTGCTCGGTCTCCTACTGGGCGGCGGCGAAGGGGAGCAGGCGCCCGCCGAGCTGTCTGCTCAGGTCACAGGCAAGATGCCGCCGCGTACACAGAACACCAGGCGCATGGTAGGCAAGCAGCAATCGCGGCGCGATTTTGTGGGGGGCCTGGTCACAGGCGGCCTGGCAACGTTGGGAGCAGTCTGGTTCTTCGAGCGCCTCATTCGCAGCGCTGATCAAGGGTCGCCCTCCTCCTCCACGACTGGCACTCAACAAGGAAGTGGCGCTAATGGCGGGGCTGGCAGCAGTGGTACCCCGAATAGTAGCGGGACCGCGAGTACGAGCACGACAACCACGATTGCTGATGCCAGTAAGGTGGCAACGAACAGCGCGGTCACCTTCACGATTCCCTCAAGTGGCGACCCCGGCGTGCTGATTCACCTGAGTAATGGACAGTTTGTAGCCTACGATGCGGTGTGTACCCATGCGGGCTGCCCGGTGGATTATGATTCCAGCAGCCAGCACCTGCTCTGCCCCTGTCACGGGGCCGAATTCGATCCCGCGCGCGCCGCCGCCGTCGTTGCTGGCCCAACAGATCAGCCGTTGCCCAAAGTGGCGATCCACGTAGATAGTGCGACAGGCGCAATCACGCTTGTGTAAAGGCCGGGTTGCTCTGGCATGTGTTCATTTCGCATGTTCCCTATACTGGTTCTAGGATATCGATATCTTTATACTGATTTAGATGTCGCTGTCTTCAGTGGAGGTTTCTATGCGAAAAATACCCCTGCGTCTGGACGTGATGGGAACGATGGTGCTCATCCTTCTTGGTACTGTCAGTTGCGGCCCTGCGACGTCCCCCTCTCGTGGAAGCGGTCCTTTGGCGGCCCCGGCTCGTCCTGGCGCTATGATAACGATTCTGCCAGCGCAGGATCTTTTCACGCCTTTTATCCTGGTGATCCAGGCACATACCATCGTGACATGGGACAACCAGGACATTAAGGCGCATCGTATTAGCACTACTCCTGACCAGCAGTCCTTTTTGAATCGGCAAGCGTTTTCCTTACAGGCGCCGGCGGGCAACCGTGTGACGTTCACCTTTAATCTCCCTGGGATATATCACTACTATGACCCCGTGCTGGATAGCTGGAATGCCCAATTTTCCCGCGTGGCGACCGGAAAAGGCAACGGCAGTGCGCCCCTGGCAATGGATGGCGTGATCTGGGTCCAGGGTTCGCTGCCAGCGCTATCCCTGGCAACCCTCAACCATATCCCGGTGAATCACGATGAATTCGCGCTAGAATTTATCGCCATCCACGCGCCAGGCTCGGTCTCCTGGCACAACTTTGACGAAGATCCGCATTTCGTGGGCCTGGTTCCTCACTGGTCAGCTCCGATCAACCCTGAGGACATTGGCATCTATCGCATGGCCGGGAGCGTTGACGTGCCTGGCGGACAGACCGTCACGGTGTCGTTCAATACTCCTGGCCTCTACTATTACTATTGCCGCAACCATGACCGGATCAATGATACAGCCGATCGGGCCGAGGCTCTCATGAAAGCCTCGGAGTACCCGCTCCCTATGGAAGGCTTTGTCCTGGTGGTCGGCTAAAGCAGGCTGAGGATGCGTACACGTGAGAGGGCGCATCCTCAAAGCGTTCGGCTCTCCCATTAGACCACGTGTGCAACTGCGAGCATCTCTTGATCGCTCTGCTGGAGAACCACCATTGCCGCAACCACCAGGGGATCGAACTGGCTACCCGCGCAGCGCGTCAGTTCTGCGAGCGCCAATGCATGGGAGCGCGCGGGTTGGTACGAACGCTCCTCTGTCATGGCCAGATAGGCCTCCACCACGGCGATCACGCGTGCCGCGAAGGGGATAGCATCTCCCGCCAACTGATCTGGATATCCCTGGCCATCCCAGCGTTCATGATGCGCCCGGATCACTGACGCGAGGGGGCGCAACGCGGGAATGCTGCTGACGACTTCTGCACCGATCTCAGGATGTGTGCGCATCACCACCCATTCCTCTTCTGTCAACTTTTCAGGCTTCTGGAGCAGGGCGGTGGGAATAGAGATCTTGCCAATATCATGCAGATGGCCCGCCAGGGCGACCATGTGCGCCTCGGCCGCCGGTAGACCGAGTTGCCGGGTCAGATCTAGGCTCATCTCGCCGACATCACTGGAGTGTATGCCGGTTGAGCTATCATGAACTTTCACCAACCTGCTCAGGGCTTCAATAATGCCTGCCAGTGCCGTTTCTTCCCTGCCGCCGTCTTGCATCTGCTCCAAAAGCAGGGCCTGGACCAGCGGATCGTTGACGTTTCGCACCTGGTTGCGTCCCAGACGTTTGGAGCCATACATCGCCTGGTCGGCAGCAGTCACCAATGCCTCTCGCTCCTGCGCATGGAGCGGATAACATGCGACCCCCAGGGAGCACGTCAAGCGCATGCCGCCGCCAGCGCTGAAGGTATGGGCGGCGACATCGGCTCGAATCGTCTCCGCGAACTCCTGGGCCTGTTCTACCGTCAGTTCGGGCAAGATGGCCACAAATTCCTCGCCGCCCCAGCGACCGACGGTGTCGATCCCGCGTAGCCGGATACGAATCAGCCTGGAAAACTCAGAGAGCACCTCGTCTCCGGCCGCGTGCCCATAGCCGTCGTTGAGGGCCTTGAAATGGTCGATATCGAAAAATAGCAGGGAGCAGGAGCGCTCATACTGCCCCGCGCGCGCAAGTTCTTGATCGATCAGCGAGACCAGAGCTCGATGGTTGGGCAGCTCGGTCAGCACATCGGTTGTTGCCAGGGCTTCCAGGCGCGTATTGGCGCTAGAAAGCTGGTCATGAGCCTGATTGAGTTCCTCGTGCTGCGCTTGCAGTTCCTGGTGGAGCTTCTCCATCTCTTGCCCATTGATGATAGTGTCAAGCATCGAGTTGACGCAGGCAGAGACAGTTGCCACCTCGTCGCTGCCTACCACTACCATACGCGCTTCAAGGTCTCCCTGTTCAATCGACTGCACAACCGAGCGCAATTGGTGTAAACGCCGCACCAGGGTATTGGAGACCAGCCAACCAATGGCTCCAATGCCCAGCAGGACGCATCCTGTTGCCAGGCTAATGATGAGCACCAATGAGCGGATCGCTACATTGGTGGCGTCGCGTACTGAAGTTGTCAGGGTGCCATTAAACTGAATCAGGAGGTTGAGGGACCTGAGGGTGTATGCCAATCCGAGTTCGGCCTGTGAGTACTCCAGGGCATGGGCTCCCGCGATATCTCCCATGTCGATCTTGTGGAGCACCTGGACCTGGATCTGGGCGTAGGACTGCCAGGCTTGTAAAGTGGTCCCGAGCAGGTTGCGTTGCTCAGCGATCTGGCTCTGGTGTCCGGCCTGGGTAAAGAGCGCCGCCAGGTCTGCATGGCGTTCGAGAGAATCCTGTTGTACCTCGCCATCGAGAAGGCTGTTGATGCGCAGTATAATGCGATGCACAACGACGTGATCCTCAGCGAGGGTTTCGTGCGATGGTTGCGCCAGGGCAGCATCGTTCAGCGTTCCTTGCATGGTTGTATCCATCTGTTGTAACAGATCTTTGGAGGTGGTAAGTGATGTAGACAGGTGCAGGAGCACCTGAGAGAAAAGTGCTTCTTGAGAGAGCAGTTGCGAACTTTGGACCCCGATAACTCCAAGAGCAAGGGAGACAATGAGCGCTGGAATGAGGAACCCCAGCGTTAATCTGCGGGCAATGGGCATATTCAGCAAAGGATTGCGACTCTTGCGCATTTGCCTGATAAGCGGTGTGGACCGCGAGCGTCCTTCAGCCAGGGGTGAACCGGGCGGTCTCTCCGGCGATTGCGATGGATAGTGATGTGGCATACTCACGTGAAGAGCCTCCCTTTCCAAAAAGACACAGGGCCAATACATCAGAGGATAGAAGCGCTGCCGGATGCTTACTTGTGTAGGTGCCTGGAAAGGAACGGCCTCACCGCTCCCATGTCAGCATGCTTCTCCTATACCAGAAGTATCGGCAAAGAAGGCCTTTTTCGAGAGAGCAGAGGGTGATCGATTACGAAATGCTTGAATAGTGCTGCTCCTGATCTTCTTCATCAATCAAGAGCAGCAACCAGCGTGGGAGGAGAAAACAATCGTCTGTATAAGGTGAAGCTAGCGCGACGAAGTGGCGGGCGCGTAGTGCGCGATGAAGGTGAGAAGACGCTGCATCAGATCAGCGCCCTGTTCGCTGTCAAAGATGTCAACGCCATGAAGCGATCCGGGGTACAGGTGGATCTCCTTGGGCGGGCTGGCGAGTGTGTACATATGCATAGTGTCAGCGGCGTAATCGTCACCCTGGCTGTTTATAAAGAGTTTGGGAGCGTTGCTGGCCTTTAGATCGGCTTCGCTGACAGTTACCCCAAAGTCCTGCGGGGCCGAGAGGGTGATCACCGCCGCGAGTTGTTCGTGCGCCGCGGCTTTGAGGGTAGCCGTT
>JBDTHH010000310.1:0-6933 GCA_039937055.1 Ktedonobacteraceae bacterium
GTAGCCTGTTGTGCAAGTTCAAAGAGGTCGTGACGCAGTAGTTGTTGTTTTCCATTGACCAGCCCGGTACCCAGGATGCGTTCCAACTTGGTGTAGTCTTCGTAGCAATATTCTTCTAGCAGTGGCAAGATATCTTCTTGCAGGATGCGTGCGAAGATGGCAAAATCGCTGACAGGCTGGCCGCGTTCCAGGAAGTAGGCGTGACCAACCTGGAGATTCCGGGCATTCTGGCCGACATGCTGGCAGATGCGCCGGTTGAGTGCATCGAGCCAGGGTCCCAGCGGAATCCCGCCAACGAGCGTATTCCCTAGCGTGTTGACATCGGGTAGGAGTTCGATGAAGCCGAAGCGCCGGCGTAGCGCCGCATCAAGCAGCGCAATCGAGCGGTCGGCAGTGTTCATAGTGCCAATGATAAAGACATTCGGCGGCACGGAGAAAGGCTCGCGGCTGAGCGGCAGCAGGATGAATTTGTTGCGTTTGTCTTTTTCCAGAACGGTGAGTAGTTCGCCGAAGATTCTGGGGATGTCGCCACGGTTGATCTCATCAATGATCAGGAAAAACTTTTCCTGTGGGGTTCGCTGAGCTGAGTCGCAAAGCTCCTTGAAGATACCGGACCTGAGTACAAACTGCATTCCATCGTTGCCGGGCTGTGGCCGCCAGCCTTCCAGGAAATCTTCGTAGCCGTAGGCAGGATGAAATGTGCATACACGTACTCGCGCATTGGCCCTCTGATCACCATCACCCAGAACCACCGCTCGTTCGTCATCTGCCAGTTGATCAAAAGTTTTCTTAAAGCTGGCTCGCGCGGCCAGTTCGCAGACGGTGTTCTCCGCCCAGTAGGTCTTGCCGGTACCTGGTGGGCCATAGAGGATGACTTGCCCTTTGCGCTCCAGGACGCCTTGAATACGCGCGGGAAGACCTGTGAGGGCAGCGAGTGGCTGAGATGGAGGAACAAGGGTTGATATAGAAACTGCATCGATGAGTGATCCTGGATGGGGCGTATGAAGAATGCGCTTTTCAATTTCGAGAAGGTTGCTATCGTTGGTTAACTTGATAGCGGTCAGATCGCCCTCAGAGACAGGGTAATCCCATTTTTCTAGAGAGAGCCATTCAACTGTGCGGCGATGAGGGAAAGAATCGGAAGGAGGAGCCTCAAATGTATAGCCTCCTGTTACTTTGCCGATCCCTAAGGTCGCTGTTTTGCCGATGGTTGCTACTATGATGTCACCGATGTTGATATCCCAGAGAAAGGCGGAGATTTGCTTCACGGTTTTTGTCACTAGAGACGGATGCATGTCTGGATAGCAGGTCAGCACGTGTTGGCGAATAAACTGCCTTCCCACCTCATCATTCGTAATATTGCTCAAATCGCCTATTTCCGGCCATCTTATGGCGCAGTAATTGCCCTCTTTCATAAAGTGCCAGTGATCACCGGGCGTGTTTAATTCATTGGTGGTCGCTATACGCCAGTACCTGTAAGGAGTGCCACCATCTCTTGCGTTGAGCAGTGTACCCAGGTGACAGATTGGCATATCAAGCTGCCGGGCAATAGCCAGAAAGCGCCCGGACATAACATACCTCCCATCTGTTTCTGGAGGAAGTTGCAGCAATTTGATCAAGTGAAAACGCTCATAAGTCGGATTGTGAAAATCATCCAGCTTATCTGGAAAGAGCAGGCTGAAGTACTTGCGCCCCCAGACCAGCTTGCTGACATCCGGTGCCGCGTGATCCATATCCTGCTGCAGGTGTCCATAATCCTTATCGTTGCCGCCTATAGGCATTTCTGCCAGTACTTCTACTCCTCTGATAAGCTGATCACGGTGGTTCCTGCTCACTTCAATGGCCTGTTCAACGGAGAGTTCTATAGGTTTTTTAGGAGTACCAGTGAACCAGATACCATTTTCCTTCCTGCGAAAAATACCATATTTGAAAGAACTTCCACCCGCGATGCTGCCGAAGATAGCCGGGAGTTCGTCATCGTTTTTGAATTCGAGCCAGTAGACGAGGCTATTTCTGTTGCTGAAATCATGCATCGTCTCTAACAGTGCCTCGCCATCCAGGTTTGCCAGCCGCTCCGGCCCAAACCTGCTGCGAAAGGTGTAGTAGTATTGCTCTAACTGCTGTAGGGAGGGCTGTTGTTCCGCGTCTTCCAACTTTTTTTGTAGAGCATTGAGTTCGCGGTAAATACGCTCATCGAGTTCTATGGTTGTCATCGGTATGTTACTCCTTCTCTATAGTTTATATGAATTTGTAAGTTTGCCAAAGTGAGGAGCTACCTTTTACGCTGGCTCCATCCCCTCCGCCAGCCAGCACAACACTCCTGGCCAGTTTCGATCCCCGCTCACAAACTCGCGCAGGGTCGTGGCAACCTCTCGCGTGATCACGTCTCCATGCGCCAGTTGATTGCGCTTCTCGCGAATCTGCTCGTTGACCAGCCGCTGCACAATGTGCTCAAATTCAGCCATACTACTGCCTGAGTCGTTGACACATTGCATGAATAGCTGCCAGTTCTTCCCGCCTGGCACACTGTACGCCGTGGTAATGGTACCCAGTGTAAATCCGGCTTTGCTCAGCACGAATTCATGCGCTTTTGGCGCGTACAATCTCCGCTTCAGTTCGAACTCCAGGGCGCGACAATACTGGATAGCAGGCGCGGCCCAGTCCTCCAGTGTCGTTTCCTGGTAGTTTTGCCAGACTTGCTCGCCGCTGATGAGCGCGTTGCGTGTCGTTTCCGCCAGACTGCGCGGGTGGCGTTGCCAGTATTGTCCAAAGGCCCAGCGCTCGAAGTTCTCCTCGATAGCTTTGGGGTTGCCGAAAAGTTTGACATACTGCTCCACAGCCTTGCCGATACCGGTGAAGATATGCCCCCGGATCAGCTCGGCTCGCGCTTCGTCGCCTACATGCTCCGCCTGTTGAAGCTGTTCATTGCTCCGGCTGCGCAGGTCGCCGCTCTGCCGGGTCAATTGTTCCTGCGTTGTCACACGGATGACAAATGGGGCGGTGATGGCCTGCCCAATTACATGGCAGAGGCGCGGGTTCTTCAGACAATCGCTGTCAACATTCACTACGTCGAAGACACCAGGCCCCATATGTGGCTTGGGACAAAGGATACTGCGTGCGGGCGTGGGATGATGGCTGGCATTAATGGTATCCGGGTCCAGCCAGATGCCCTGGCAGACTGGCTGCGGTCGCTCTGGCAATTCACGAGTGGCAAGGTCCAGGATCGCGCGCAGCCGCTTATGCAGGTCAGGCAAGGACATCGCTGGCTCCAGGTGATAGAGGTGGATCTGCTGTGATCCCTCGCCCGCTGGTGCGTATTGCCTGCCAGTTCTCTTCACGGTGCGCGTTATCTCTTGCTCCCCCGGCGCTTCGGGTAGCCGGGGGAAGAAGAGCGCGCCTGTGTGGGCATCGAGCAGGGTCATATCGCCCAGCAGCTTTTTGATGGGGCCGTGCGTATGGCTGGGATCGCTGCCTTCGAGGTAATATTTGGCGTCCAGCACACAGGGCGGCTCCCGCCAGATCAGGTCGCTGTTGTGTCGGATCTCCAGCGGCGTTTCACGTTCGATGGTGTAATCGGGGCGCGTGCGGGGACCGTGCTCCCAGTCTGGCTCGAAGCTGGTGGAGGTGTCCAGTTGGCGGTTGTAGAGGAAGCGGAAGCGCCGTTGCCCCCAACGAAATGTGTATTGCAACACATCCGTCGCCACCTGCATATCCTGGGGCTGCACCGCGCCTTCGCCGGCCAGCAAGTGCAGCCATTCCAGCGCGATCCAGATCTCGTATAACCAGGCGTCCGTCTTCTCATCGGTATGCTTGCTGGCGAGCGTGAGCGCCCTTTCATGGCTGGCGCGCCCGACGCGGAATTGCGTGAAGCGCTCCCACCATGCCAGCAGGTCGCGATAGGGATTGGGGCCGGGTCGCAGGTGCCTGCTGACGTGCCGGGCGAGCGCATGGATGTCGGCTTTGCGGGCCTGCTCTTGCAGAGCACGCGCATAGGGAGCGGCCAGTTCGCGCTCGGCTCGCTCAGCGGCGCTGGTGAAGACATGTCTCTCCTGGGCGCTTAGCTCTTCGTCTTCAAAGCCTTCCGCGCCTGCAAAACGGTGCAGTTCCTGGCGGTAGAGCAGCAGGATCGCGACCACCAGCAGGTTTTCGGGGGTCTCCATACTCTGCTGGCGCAGTCGGGTCTCGAACTGAAGCGGCGGCTGACCTGGCGTGAGAGACCAGCTTCGTTCGATGCTGCGCTGCCAATCGATGTCGCCCCGCGTTGGAGCCTCTTCTTGCAGGCGCGCGTGGCTGATCTTCAGGCTCAATTGCCGCCTGATCCTGGGCATGATAGCATCCAGCAGTTCGTTGCTCAGCGAGTGCAGCCGCAGGTAGCGGTCGTATTGTTGTAACAGAAGGATCTGTGGCAGGTCGCTCTTCACGAAGAAACGCCGGAACTGGTTGCGGAAGAGCGGCTCGTCATGCTGGAGCAGTAACCGCATGATGCGCCGTTGCAGGTGCTGCGACCAGTGCTGCGCCTGCGCTTCGTCGACGGTGACAGTGTCCTGGGTCTCGATCATAGTAGGTACCTCGTTCTGTTACAGCCCACGCTCGGCCCTGAATGTGCGCAGCCGGCGCGTGAATTGCGGCAGGCTATATCGAGGCTGCCCGAAGTGGAAGAGGCCCGTGAGCAGAGTCGCCGGGACCTCCGGAATATCCTGCGCCGCGATCCGTTCGATCTCACTATCTGAGAGCAATGCTTGCCCTGTGCTATTAGTCACGCTGCCCAGCGCCAGGAATTGCCCATAGACGCGATCGGGTGTGAGCCTGCCGAGCAGGCTATTATACGCGTCGCTGAATTCGGCCTGGTCGTGTGTGAGATATAGCAGGAGGGTTTCGATTTCATCGGGCAGTAGCACCTGGAGCTGATCGGCAAGCGTATCACAGAGTGCCTGATCAAGTGCCTCCTCGATCCATTGCTGATGCGTTGTATAGGCCTGCATGATACCCGCAATGAGCATATGGCGCACCAGGCTAATGGCCTGGGCTGTGCCTAGCTGGCGATAGATGCGGATGACCTCGAAGATGCACCAGGCCAGTGCGAAGGCCTCGCGGAAGGGATGCTGTTCATCTCCCCAGTCAATGAAATAGAGTCCCGTCGTGTCCTGACTGATTGTTACTCCTTCCCCTTGCCAGTAGAGCGTATAGAGCGTCTCTTCGTCGCCGGTGAGCGTCTCTTCGATCGTGTCGCTGAGGTGAACAATCTTCTTCAGCGCTTTGTAGAGCACTATGCCCTGTTCCCCCAGGCGTTGCGCTCGCGTGGGAGGCAGGATCTCGATGAAGGCGAAGCGGCGTTTGAGGGCCTCGCTGATCTGGTTGAGGAAGGTGCGGTCAAAGCTATTGAGGGTGCCGATGATGCGAAAGTCGCGCGGAATGGGCAGTTCGGCGTCGCCATTTTCAGTCGGCACGCGCAGGGCCGCGATGTCGCCTCCGCTCAAGGCCGTCAGCGCGTCGCCCAGCGCCACATCGATGGGGGCGCGGTTGAACTCGTCGATCACCAGCCATTGGCCGCGAAAGGTCTGCTGCGTCCCGCGCTCGATGCCGCTGGGGGCGGCGATGGTGGTACGGCGCAGGGCGTTCCATTCCTCCGGTTTGTTGGAATCGAACGACCAGTTCTTGAGGATGGTGCTGGTGAGATAGCCATATTGAATGCCATAGGAGATAGCCCCATCCTTGCTTTGAGGCGTAATCCCTCCGATGAGCGTGCGCACGCTCCATTCGCCGGTGGCGGTGACCAGACGTGTGGTGTAGGCGCCCCTGGTCTCGCTCCGCCAGAGGATCTCAGGAATGATGCGCGCCAGTTCGGTTTTCCCGGTTCCCGGTGGCCCCGTGAGAATGACATGCTCGGCGAGCAAGGCGTGGTAGATGCGTCGCACCGTCGCCTCGTCAATCAGGATAGAGCACTGAACTTCATTGATGAGCTGCGTGAGCAGCGGCTCCGGCGTTGGGTGCAACGGATCATTGGGAATCAGGGAAATGCTATCGGTGCGCATAGCGCCAAGATCTGTGAGCGCGTACATAGGGGGAGTCTCTTTGACCATAGTTTCGCTGATAGCCGTTTTCGCCAGCAAACTCGCTTCGTCGGTCTCTATGATGACGATGTCGGATGGCTCTGAGAGCAACTGGAAGTGGTCTACTAGCCAATAAAAGAAGTACTCAGTCCAATAGGCGCTAGAAATGAGCTGAGGAGTACGACTGGAGAGATATTCGATTGCATTGAGGCAGGCCAGGTGATCAGCCTCGCTTGTGACTTCGACGATGTTATGATTTATTCTTAGTGCAAATGAATTGGGGAGAATGCCAGCTTGAAGCGACAGGCAGAGTCCTTTGCGTACACTTTCGTGATAAATGATTGGCTGATGGATTGAGTCAAGCCAGAAGGCGAACAGCGAGATAATAAAGGCGCTCTTTCCAGCAGCTGCGGTCATTCCGCTTGTTTTTCCTTGCAGACGCAGACGTTCACGCTCATGAAGAAGAAAGTCGTAGAATAACTCAATGCGCGCGCCAAGATTATTGGCGTCGAGGCCAGTTAAGATGGCTCGTAATCGTGTTTCTGCGATCGGCTCTTTTTCATCATGATATTTGCAGAGTTTATGAAGTTCAGTAATAAAGCTAAAGTTTCTTGCTCCCCAGGGAGCATGCGTACTTAAAGCTTTACCCAGTTTTGTCGTGAACTCCTGCAAATTGATCTCTTGAGAGATGAATTGTTGAGTCATTGATTGCATGATAGGGATAGAGGCATCATGCTGTGCTGCTCTTCCCTTCGTCTGTTTTTGCCATTCTGTATCCGCGAGATATGCCCTCACAACCTCGTCTAATGTCACTGCCATGTTTTGTTTGCTCTCCTTTATAATTTTCGTGATCCGATAAGATAAGAAGGTGCCGGAGAGGTAG
>JBDTHH010000311.1:0-4380 GCA_039937055.1 Ktedonobacteraceae bacterium
CGTATTCGGCGGTGGAGTTGCTCACCTCCGAGGAAGTCAAGAGGGTCAAGGAGTGTCCAGCTCGGGACTGCGGCTGGCTCTTTCTTGACATGAGCAAGAACGGTAGCCGCCAGTGGTGCAGCATGGAGGGATGCGGCAGTCGAGCCAAGATGCGCCGCCAATACGCGCGCAAACGCGCGGTAAACTTATAGGATGTCCCGGCAAAGCGTCTGAAAGCGCGATCAGCGTGTGCCGATCCCTTGCATGGCTGCGTCAACAACCTGCTCTACACTGCCGGCAGGCGCGGATGCTCCCTGTAGCGTACTGGAGAACAACAGGCGATAAAATAGAGCACCTCCTACAAGGTCAACAATCACGACTGGATCAAGGTCCGCCCGAATCTCACCTCGCGCTTGAGCGTGCTTCACAAGGTTGATAAAGCGTTGCATACGAGGCACCATGAGCCGGGATTGGAGGGCCTGCACGATCTGAGGATTGGTTTTCACTTCACCAATGATCTTGAACACCAGTTTTTCTATCAGAGGGTTATCGCTGAAGGCCTGATACGCCTGGAGAAAGAAAGAGATGAGGTCTTCACGAAAATTGCCGGTATCGTTGATAGGGAATTCCGTCTGTATTTCGTGGATGGCATCGATGACCAGGTCCTCCTTGGAGGCCCAGCGACGATAAATGGTGGTCTTGCCAACCCCGGCGCGCGCGGCCACCCCCTCGATACTCATGGCCTGGTAGCCCTCTTCCGCCAGCGCCTCAAGGGTTGCGATCAGGATAGCCTTGTGCGCCTGGGCGCTGCGTGGGCGCCCAGGCTTTCGTTGACCCTGTTCAGATGTTGTTGTCACGATACGAATAGGTTCCTCTCTCCCCTTTCATACATCTATTGTAGTGGCCGACTCCTGCTCCGTCAAGCCTGCGCTCTCAACAACGGGTGGAGCCTCGTCCTCCAGTTCGTCTTTTGAGTGGGCAGGTAGGAAGAGCAGCGCAATCAAGGCGCCGCAGAGGGTCACAACGGCAGCGACCAGGATGGTGCGACCCATAGCCTCGGTGAAAGCGGAGTGGGCAGCGGCGACCAGCGCCTTGCCAGCCTGACTGCTGCTATGAGCGCTGATAATGGTGGCCACTGCCAGCGCCTTGCCAAGCGAATCGCGCACAACATTCTGCACCGGCGCCGGCAGCAGCTTCACGATAGCTGCACCATCCATCGAGGAGCGGTAGACCGCGGAGAGGATGCTGCCCAGCAACGCGACTCCCAGCGCGCCCCCCACCTGTCGCGTGGTGTCATTGACGGCGGAACCGACGCCCGCCCGCCCCAGCGGCAGCGCGCCCATGATGGAGTTCGTCGCCGGAGCCATGGTCATGCCCATACCCATACCCAGAATGAGCAGCACCCAGGCGATCAGCCCGTACCCACTACTCACGCTGATGCTTGACAGCAGCCACATGCCAGCGGCAACAATCACCAGGCCAACCGCGACTGGGATCTTCACGCCGATGCGCTCAACGATGCGTGGACTCAGTGTAGAGCCGATGATCAGCGAGGGGATCAGAGGTATCAGCCCGATACCAGCCTGGAGCGGTGTATAGCCAAGGATGAACTGTAGGTACTGCGTCAGGCAGAAGAGTACACCAAAGAGCGCGAAGGTGGTCAGCGTCAGAGCAGCACTGGCTGCCGAGAAGCGCGGATTGGCAAAGAGTCTGACATCAAGCATCGGCGAACGCGTGAACAGTTCCCAGATCACGAAGGCCAGCAGGAGTACGGCCGCGGCCACAAAAGCCACGATGACATTCCTATCGCTCCAGCCATTGTTCGGTACCTCGATGATGCCCCACAACAACGCCGTTAGCCCGCCAATCGAGAGCAGCGCGCCCGGCGGATCGAGCCGCGAGGCCTGCGGGTCCTTTGACTCCGGCACCAGGAAGATGCTGCCCAGCAGCGTAATCAAGATCATAGGAACGTTAATCAGAAACACCACGCCCCAGTGATAATGAGCCAGCAGCCAGCCACCAAACACAGGCCCCACGATGATGCCCAGGCCAGCCACACCAGCCCAGGCTCCAATAGCCCTGCCGCGCTCTCTCCCCGAGAACATGTTTGTGGTGATCGAGAGCGTAGACGGCATGATGAGCGCGCCGCCAATGCCCATAAAGGCCCGCGCCACGATGAGCATATTCGCCGACCCCGAAAAAGCTGACCAGAGCGAGCCACCGGCGAAGATCAGCAGACCCAGCATCAAGGCCCTGCGTCGCCCAAAGCGATCACTGAGACTACCCATCGTGAGCAACAAACCCGCGAAGACAAGGGTGTAGGCGTCCACTATCCACTGAAGCTGGCTCTCGGTCGCCGACAAATCCCGCTGCAATGTGGGCAACGCCACGTTAAGTACGGTATTATCCAGGGCAATCACCAGCAGACTGAAGCTGAGCACCCCGAAGGCCCACCAGCGACGCGGGTAGCTCTGGCGCGTAACGCTCGGCATTGTGTTATCCATGATAGCCTCTCCTCTCAATTTTATAGATACGATACTCTATCGTATCTATAAAAGAGTATAGCAGATACTCTTTCGAAACGCAATGGTATCGTATCTCAATCATGCGCAAACAGATTGCGGTAGGAGGTGCTGATGGAACAGTATTCATGTGGAATGCGATGGCAAACGCTGGAGTGACGCCCCTATGGCACCCACACGTGATCTAGCAGGCCAGATTGGTATGGTCTAGAGTGTAGCGTGGTTCCCACATAGCAATCGCATCGCTTCTGCTACCCAGGCAGGCGGGCGAGAACACGGAGAGTCTGTGCATGAACGAAGATGGTCAGTTGTGCTGTGCTGGTAACGTCGACGAGACGAATGCGAAAGGCAAGTCTTGTTTCTCCAGTTCTTCACTTGGATCAAAGAGCTGAGCATCAAGGTAGTCGATCATTTTCTCTTCGTCATCTGCTTCATTCTTTGTGCGAGTCAGCATCCCCAGGGGTATCTGTCGTTGGGTTTGTCCTTGAGCCACGTGGATGTGTTGACGGCTGATATTGCGACAGATACTATCAAGCCACGCATCGAAGCGGTCCGGGTCATGGAGGTGTTTGAGAGACTTCCAGGCAGCAAGCAGGCTTTCCTGGACAACATCCTCAGCCATGTTCGCTGGGACTCCTTGCAGACGAACCAGACGCAGGAGGCGTGGACGAGCAAACTCCAACATTTCCTGAAGTGCCCTGGTCAATGCTATGCGAGCTTCGAGATCCTGCACCTGCGCCTCAGCCAGTCCATTAACGGTATGCTCTCCATCGTTCTGATTTGCCATGCTTTTGATACCTTTCTAACGTCTCTACGAATGGTATCATATACTGGACGATATCGACTGCGGTACCCACGCATATTTCTGCGACTTTTCTCAGTGGTCCAAAAAATCACCCATTTTCGTGAGGCTGCATCCCAGGACTTGCAGACAACTCTTATTCGACTGCCACCCAGATGGGGGGGATGCACGATGTTTGCAATGCGATAGCTGTCGCGTAAGAATGGCGCGCCGTGGCATGAGCGTCACGGCAATCGACCAATCGCCGGAGATGCTCGCTCTTGCGCAAGAGAGGGCGCGCGTCGAAGGGTTGGCCATCACTTTTCAGCTCGCCTCGCTCGATGAAGGTTTGCCCTTCAAGTATGTTTCGCACATATAGCGACGCGTTGTTCTGTCTAATCATACACGCGCAGAAAGTGACGCCCGCAGAGGTCGACCAGCATCATTGAGCCTCTCCCGCATCTTGCGGCCCGCCAGCTTCTTCCTGATCGCCGCTTTGCGCTCTGGGCCACGGGCGCACCTCAAACGTATCGTCACCGCTGGCACATACAAAGTACAGCATATCGAAGCCCTCGGCATACGAGGGCGGCGCGAGCCGCTTCAGCGTCGCGAAGATCGCGATATCCGGCACGCGCGCCTTGCCTTCGCGTTGCCTGTTGCGTGCGAGCGAGGCCTTCACCTGCACCTCGAAGCAGTAGCCAATGATCACGGCCCCGTATGCCCGGCCAGCCTGAATAAGTGCTGCGCGCTCCTCGACCGTCGCATTGGTATTATCGACAACCACCGAGCGCCCGGCCTCCAGCGCCTCCGCGATCAGTTGCGCCTGCCGTCTGGCCGGGCGTCTGTTGTTGAGCAAACGATCTTTGCTGATATGCTCGTGCGTCTCCGCGAAACGCGTCCGGTAGAATGTGCTCTTCCCGGAAGCTTGCAGGCCAATGAGGATGACGAATTCCATTGATGTTTCCCATGAACCACGATTATGCTGTGCCAGGGACAGAAGCAGACGATTACATAGAATGACCCCGCTTATTTTACAAGCTACCGCCTGCGTGTGCAAGGGGTGGTGCCGTAGCGCGTGGCTTGCCTGGTCGTTGCAGG
>JBDTHH010000312.1:0-11650 GCA_039937055.1 Ktedonobacteraceae bacterium
GGGATAGCCCGTGCTCCACCGCCCTCCCAGGTACGCGCGAGCCTGAAGAGGAGCGCGCGTTTAGCGGTGTTGCCCCTCGCGATGCGCGGCCAGGAGCGACGCGTACCAGTAGCCGCTCTCTTTGATAACGCGGCGCTGGCTGGCATAGTCGATATAGGTGATGCCGAAGCGTTTGCTATAGCCTTCGGCCCATTCATAGTTATCCATTAATGACCACACAAAGTACCCACGCACGGGAGCACCCTGCGCGATGGCTTCGCCGACGCCCTTGATATGTGTCCGCAGAAAGTCCACGCGCCGGGGATCGCTGAGCTGGTCACCGCCATCCCAGTGATCTTGAAAGGCGGCGCCATTCTCGGTTATATAGAGCTTCGGGATAGCATATTCTTGATGCAGGTGGAGCAAGAGATCTCGTAACCCATGAGGATAGACTTCCCAGCTTGTATCGGTATAGCACGCTCCTGGCACCGGTGAGACACTCTCGCATTGATCGGCCAGAGGCTGCTTTGCCGCGCCGCGGACAATCTGGCGGAAGTAGTTGTTGACGCCCAGAAAATCGATAGGCGTCGCGATGATGGCCAGGTCGCCTTCCTGTACCGGTGGCTGATTTAGCCCCATATGTGTGAACAGTCCCTCAGGATATGCTCCGCGAACCAGGGGATCAAGAAACCACCCATTGGAAAAGGCATCCGCGAGCGCCTGGTCACGTCGCGTTTCGGGGCGCTCATCGGCAGCGTAGACCGGAGTAAAGTTCAACGTGATGCCGACCTGAGAGCGAGAACTGATGTTGGCCCGGATGCGCGGCACGGCCAGCCCATGAGCCAGCAACAGGTGATGCCCCGCGTCGATGGCTGCCTGGCGATCCTGCGCGCCCGGCGCGTGGATGCCGACCCCATAGCCCAGATAGGCGCTGCACCAGGGTTCATTCAGCGTGATCCAGCCCGCTACCCGATCTCCCAGGCGCTTGCTGACCATCTCGGCATACTCGGCAAAAGCGTAGGCCGTCGCACGATTCAGCCAGCCTCCCTCATGCTGCAAGGTCGCGGGGAGATCCCAGTGATAGAGCGTGGCAAAGGGCGCAATGCCTTTGGCCAGCAATGTATCGACTAGGCGATCATAAAAATCCAGGCCGGCGGCGTTGACTGTGCCCCGGCCTTGTGGCAGGATACGCGGCCAGGCAATCGAGAAGCGGTAGGCTCCCAGACCGAGCTGGCGCATCAGGTCAGTATCCTCGGCGACCCGGTGATAATGGTCGGCGGCCACCGCTCCACTCTGACCCTGGTACGTCCTGCCCGGCGTGGCGGCAAACTCATCCCAGATCGACGGCCCACGTCCATCCTCAGAGGCAGCTCCCTCAATTTGATACGCAGCGGTCGCGGCCCCCCAGAGGAAGTCCGCCGGAAAGGCTGCGGCCAACTCTGGTTCGATCTGTACATGGGGATGTCTCTCGTGGATTATACTCATGTGTTCTCCTCTTATCTCCTGCCTTAGAGCCTGCTCAAACTATTGACATCTAAGTCTTAGTATAAGTCTTGAATTAAATTGATGTCAATATATGCTTTAGTAGACGGACTGAAAAAGAGGTTTCGCAACCCGGGGGCCTGTCTATCCGAATATAGAGTATGGAAGAAAATCAACCTCGCTGAGAAGCTCAAGTGAAAGAGGAGTTATAATGTCGTCATCAACCAATCACAAACCGAGCCTGCGCCAGGCGTTGGACGAGGAATATCTCTCTGATCCGTATCCACTCTATCACCAGTTGCGCGCCGTTGATCCCGTGCTCTGGGATGAGGAACTGGGTGGCTGGGTCGTCACGAGCCATGCTGACGTTCTCTCCGGTCTGCGCGACCCGCGCTTCTCGGCGCAACGTATGGAGATCGCCACTGACTGGATACCGGAGGAGATGAAAAGCCGGCTGGAGCCACCGATTACGGCGCTTACCCGGCAGATCCTTTTTCTGGACCCACCAGATCATACGCGCCTGCGTTCCCTGGTCTCCAAAGCGTTTACGCCTCGAATGATTGATATGCTGCGCCCGCGTATCCAGCAGATTGTCGATGAGTTGTTGGACGCTGCACAGCGGAAGGGGCAGATCGAGGCCATCGCCGATTTCACTTATCCCCTACCGGCTATTGTGATCGCCGAAATGCTCGGCGTGCCTTCTGAGGACCGCGAGCGCTTTACCCTATGGAGCGGCAATTTTGCCAACCTGTTGGATGGCGGGAGTGGCATGACCTTCGAACAACTGGTTGAAAACTTGCTGGGCATCAACGAGTTTATGGAATACTTTCGTGCCATCATTCGCCAACAGCGCCAGCAGCCACGAGATAACCTTCTCCAGGCCATGATCGAGGCGGAGGAGCAGGGGGATGTGTTGAGCGAGAACGAAGTGCTGGGGAATTGTGTCCTCTTGCTGGCTGCCGGTCATGGCACCACAACCCACCTGATCGGCAATGGTCTGCTGGCCCTGCTGCGCCATCCTGAGCAGATCGCGTTCCTGCGAACGCAGCCTGCTCTGTTGCCCGGCGCTGTCGCGGAACTGTTGCGCTACGATAGTCCGGTGCAGATGACCTCGCGGATTGCTCGCGAGGACCTCAGTCTGGGTGGAAAAATCATCCAGGCCGGACAGGAGGTGCTGTTCAGTCTCGGCGCGGCCAATCATGATCCGGCACAGTTCGCCGATCCGGATAGCCTCAATCTCACGCGCCAGGAAAATCGGCACATGGCGTTTGGCCAGGGCATTCATTTCTGCCTGGGCGCGGCCCTCGCTCGTGTCGAAGCAGAGATCGCCTTTGGCAGTTTCTTTCAACGCTTCAGTCATCCACACCTGGTGACGAATGACGCACACTGGTTTTCTAGCCAGGTCTTTCGCGGCCTGTTGGAACTCCCCATTATGTTGATATGAACGGGTGATGGGCTTTGGTGTGTATTCCATGACTATAGGAATATTATGTCAAGTAGTCAAATACGCCACCAGCCTGCATGCCAGGTGTGTGCCATCGCCAGGGCCTCGCGTGTCTCACGTGTGAAGATGGTCGCACTGCGTTCGAGTTCTGAGGCACCTTCGTAGAGATCAACAATGCCCAGGTCGGCGCCGGTGAGCGGCTCTATTGCGGCGAGGGTACAATAGGGCACATAGGGCGCGCTATAGCCGCCTTCCTGCAGCATCAGCAGGCGGCCCTCGCAGACCTCTTCCGCCAGGCCAAGCATGTATTGTGCCATCTGGCGGAAGCCGGCCATCGTCAGCATCATCTGGGCCAGTGGGTCAAGCCAGCTCCCATCCTGCCCCGCCGAGATAATCAGCAGTTGCGGGCGGTACTGCAAGCCGATGGGGACCACCAGTTGCTCGCAGGCGGCGCGATAGCCTCTATCACCTGTGCCGGCGGGCAGGGGAATATTGACGGTATAGCCAGCGCCAGCCGCGCTGCCCACCTGCTCCAGTTCGCCGGAGAGCTTGGGATACCAGTTGTGCTGGTGCAGAGATACGAAGAGGACCCCGGGGTCCTGGTAGAAAGCATCCTGCGTGCCGTTGCCATGATGCACATCCCAATCGACGATCATCACGCGTTCAAGCCCGTAGGTGTTGCGCGCGTGATGCGCGGCAATGGCGGCATTATTAAAGATGCAGTAGCCCATCGCGCAGGTGCTGGTAGCATGGTGCCCCGGAGGCCGCAAAAGCGCATAAGCATTGCGTACCTCGCCGCGCATGACTGCGTCCACGGCGTTCATCGCTCCACCTGCAGCATAGGTCGCTGCTTCTAACGACCCTGTGCTAAAAGGTGTATCCGGTTCCACCTCTCCCCACGCTCCCCGGTAAGGTCCGCCATTCGTATATGCCCGTATACCGGCGATGTACGCGCGTGTATGATAGACCGCCAGCTCGTCATCGGTGGCGAGACGAGCTGGGATCGGCTGCATCTGCGCCGTGAGACCTGAGCCATCAAGAAACTGCTTGATGCGCCGGGTAATCGAGGTCGCCGACGGGTGTGGCTCCCCCGCGACCTGAAACGAGCCTTCGCGCATGTTCACGGTCGTCTCCATCCCGGTATCATGCTCAAGGAAACGCTCATCGAAAACAAGGCCGCTCTGCTGACGAGACATGACAAACGATCCTTTCTTTAACCCGTGTAGAATGCCTGAGTCCAAGGCAGCCGAGAGACATTGCAAGCCGGGCCGCAACATGGTACCATGATCATACCATGGAGCAGCATAATACGAAAAGTGTCCTCGATGACATCGACCAGCGCATTATCGAGGCATTGCAGCAGGATGGGCGACGCCCATTTACCAAAATAGCCGCCGACCTGGGTATCTCCGAGGCCAGTGTGCGCCAACGTGTGGCGATCCTGATCAACACCCAGGTCATGCAGGTCGTCGCGGTCACCAACCCGGTCAAGCTGGGCTTCTCGCTGGCCAGCATGATCGGTATCCGTGTAGCAGGTGAGCGCCTGCTGGAAGCGGCAGATGAGATCTCGGCCTTCGATGAAGTCGTCTATCTCGTGCTCTGTACCGGCAGCTTTGATCTGCTGGCCGAGGTGGTATGCAGCGATAACGACCACTTCTTGCGCTTTCTTGCAGAGAAGCTCTATAAAGTTACCGGAGTCCAGGAGGCAGAGACCTTTATGTACCTGCGCGTCTGCAAAGATACCTGGACATCTGTTGGATTTTCCCCCAGGGAGTGAATGTTCAGCCGGGGCGAATAGGTAATCTCTCCTTGTTCGCGTACGATCTCATCTGTGTTCGCTGCCTACATCCTTTTTCCTGTGCGCTCACGTGGCATTGAGATGCTGTCGTGAGCGATTAACATCAGGTTGCGCAAAGGCGGTATCGAAGTCGTCACGACCTTGGGTTCCGAGTTGGGACGCGGTCACGGTGGCAGCCACTGGATCTCGTCCGCTCTTGGGCGACCCGGCCGATATGAGTGTATGCGAGAGGAGAAAGTACCATGAGCTTTCACTTGAGAAACAGAAGCTTCTTGAAACTGGATGACTTCACTCCGCAGGAGATCACCTTTCTGCTGCGGCTCTCAGCCGAACTGAAGGCAGCGAAATATGCGGGGACGGAGGTACAGCGTCTGAACGGGAAACAGATTGTGCTCATTTTCGAGAAGGACTCAACGCGTACCCGTAGCGGCTTCGAAGTTGCCGCCTCCGACCAGGGGGCGCACGTCACCTACATCGGCCCCAGCGGTTCGCACATCGGCTCCAAGGAAACCATGAAGGACACTGCCCGTGTGCTCGGCCGCATGTACGACGGCATCGAGTACCGCGGCTTTACGCAGGCAGAGGCCGAGGAGCTGGCGCACTTTGCCGGCGTCCCCGTCTGGAACGGGCTGACCAATGAGGCACATCCGACGCAGGTGCTAGCGGATTTGCTCACCATGCAGGAGCATGTGCAGAAGCCGCTAGAAGCCGTCTCGTGCTGCTTCCTGGGCGATGTCGGCTACAATATGGCCGATTCACTCACGATCGGGGCCGCCATGATGGGGATGGATATGCGCCTGGCGGGTCCCAGGCGGACCTGGCCCGCAGATGCCCGCGTGAGCCAGGTCCAGGCTATCGCTGCCGAGACCGGCGGGCGCATCATGCTGACCGAGGACACCGGAGTCGCTGTCAGAGGCTGCGATTTCCTGTACACTGACGTGTGGGTCTCGATGGGTGAGCCGCCCGACCTGTGGGGAGAACGTATCAAAGAGATGCTGCCCTACCAGGTGAACAACGAACTCGTGGCCGCGACGCACAACCCGTCAGTGAAATTCATGCACTGTCTACCGGCGCTGCACAACACCAGCACGAAGTTGGGCAAAGACATCTTCGAGAAATATGGACTGAGCGCACTGGAAGTCACCGACGAGGTGTTCGAGTCCAGGGCGTCCATCGTCTTCGATCAGGCCGAGAACCGGTTGCACACCATCAAGGCGATCATGGTCGCGACTCTGGGAGGCTAATTCGGGGACTGGCAAGTTGACGATCTTCTTCACCGAGTTGAGTTGAATCAGCATGGGATTCTCTTTAAATGCATGCTGTATTTCTCTGCCCTTCGTTCGTTCATAGCATAGGGGACTATTTCATAGCGAAGCTATGCGAAACTATGGGACACATGATCTATAGTACCATCCCTATTGGTACATTAATCGATGACAGGCCTCCTGAACTGGTGTATAATGCGAGCATGGCATGTCGAGGCCAGGTCAGACTGATGCGGCACGATTCAGCGTTCTCGTTGCCCCGTCGCCCATACACAACCAGTCAGAACAGCGGAGGAGAAAACCCTCTATGATGATGGAAACCATCCCGCCAGGTACGATACTGCGCGCTCGGTACCGCATTGAGCGCGCCCTGGGCAGTGGGGGCTTTGGACATGTCTACCAGGCCATCGACACCAACACGGGCCAACAATGCGCCATCAAAGAATACATGGTGACCGGTTCCGGCGGCCAGGCACAACTTCAACATGAGGCACGCATGCTCAGTGTCCTGCACCATCCCAATCTTCCTATGTTCCTTGATGCCTTCAGTGAGCACAACCACTATTACATCGTTCTGAGCTATATCGATGGGAACGATCTGACGGACTATATCCGCCATGCCCGCCAGCGCAACGAACCCATTCCCCTGCAACGCGTCATGAACTGGCTTATCGCCACCTGTGACGCCGTGCAGTTCTTGCACAGCCAGCAGCCTCCGGTCATTCACCGCGACATCAAGCCCGATAATATCCGTATCACGCCGGATGGCACAGTCGTGTTGGTAGACCTGGGTAATGCGAAAGCCATTGCCGATGGCGCACGCACCTTATTTTTTGCTCGTCACCAGGGAACGCCAGGCTATGCCCCCCCCGAACAATACCCTGGTGGCACCGGCACCGACGCTCGCTCCGATGTCTACGCGCTGGGCGGCACACTCTATTTCGCGCTGACGACCCACGAGCCGCCCAGCGTCTCAACGCGCAACCAGGCGCTACAACAACGTCTCCCCGATCTGCCCACACTACAAGAGTTGCTTGCCAGCAATCCACCGGAGCACGGTGAAGATGGTAATCCTGCCCGGCAATTCAGATTGGGCGTCTCGAAACCGGCCAAACCGGTGCCGCGCCACTTACGTCACCTGGCCCTGCTCGGCACACTTCCGCCAGAACTCCTTGAGCGACTGAACAACACCATCAAGCGTGCCATGGCCCTGAAACCAGCTGACCGCTACCAGTCGGTCGCGGATCTGGCCAGGGATCTCAGGCGTGTGCTGGAGGCGTTACCGGTCGAGGCGCCGGCTACTCCAGCGGCGGCACAACAACATCGGAAGGACCCGCATGGCACTGAGCCTGATCTCCCTATGCTTTATGAAGCGCTCCAGGCGGCCAAGGAGAGATCTCAACAACAGGTTTCCGAGCCAGCACCTGAGCCGCCGCCAGTGGCTCCTGCCTCGACTCCCGCCCGTTGCTCGCGCTGCGGGGCTATACCAGTCAGACAAGCGGTCTTCTGCGCGCAGTGCGGTGCCCCATTGCCACCGGCATCTGGTCCCGATGACAGAAGGCAGGCACCTGGCACACAGAAGAATGTCTCAGGACAGGATTTCCGCTCGGCACCCAGGCCAACGCCACAGGTCCAGGTACCAGATTCCAGGGCGAGAAACAGGCCAACGCCACCCGCACAGCTTCAACAGGCTTCCATGCAAGCGCCCATCCGCAGTTCCGGCCCGTACTCATCTCAGGTAAGCAGCCCTAAGCCACCGCAATTCATGCACACGAATACACCGCCCCAGACTCAAGGCGCGGCACTCTCGACCAGGACCCCTACCCATGGCTCACCCGGACTATCGTCGCAGCATACTCCTGTTCCAGGGAGAGAACAGGGTCAGGCCCAGGTGCCCCGTACTCCTCCCGCGACCCCCTCTCACGCATCCGGGTTCGATCTGCGCATTGGCATTATCATCGCGGTCGTCGTCCTGATCATCTTGCTTGCACTGCTCATAGTGTTGTTCCTGACGCGTGGCAGTGGCCTCGTCCCTATCCCCCCAGAGATAGGGGATGTTTGTGTTTCTATGACTATAAGAAATTAAAGGAAGCGTAACTTCTATGGATACTTCTACTCGTGAGACGCTACACGCCTTCCTGGCACAATACGATACACTCGCCATCGCCACCGTGGACCAGAGGCAACCGTATGTCACGCGGGTATTCTACGTCGAACAACCTATCCAGGAGAGTATTACGCTGCATGGGACCTTCATTACCACCTCGCGCAAGCTCGCCAACCTGCGCCAGAACCCGCGTGTCGGGCTGTTTATCGGACCTTCTCAGCCTACAACCTGGCTCGAAGCCACGGCCCTGGCCCATGTAATTACCGACGAAGGCGCGGGCGCCGCTGTCCGCGAACGCCTGGGTCGCAAATCCGAGGTAGCCGCCGCTTTTATCGCCCGTGTACCAATCGTGGCCATAGAACTCCAGCTTACCTGGCTCTCACTCACTGACGTTGCCGCCAGTCCCATGCGCATCGAGTTAAGGTTTTCGGGCGCCTGACAAAAACGCTCGTGTCACTTTCTTTCTACCACCCACAAACACGCGTTGGACTACTGGCAACCCGCAGTGTTCAGAGCAACCACAATCAGATCGGCGACCCGGCCAGGCGCCAATCCGCCTCTTTCAGCGCTACAGGTAGGGCAAAATACACGTTTGGACGCGGCTCAACCAGCTTTTCAATCGCATCGCTATGCAGGTCTATCAGGCCTGGCATGCTTAGGGCCATTTACGCGCTTTCATGTACGCGTCAACGAGGAAACAACGCTCCCTGCCGATGTCCCCAGCCAGCACGCACGTGATTTCTATGTCGCACAGGCAGTGGTTCTCTCGTTTTCACCCACTGCCTGCCAGGTATTACCACTTGATGCCGGTGCAGTAGAGTTAGAAAAGCTGGCAGAAGCAGAAAAAGTCTAAACCTCGCAAGAGCAAAGGGGAGATGAGGAGGAATAGTGAATGGATCGTATTCGCTTCTCCATCAGTACCAGAACGGGAGAGTTTCTATTGACATGCTATTATATCTGTAGTACTATGATGACGCTTGCAGCAAGTAGAGAATCTTGCAAAAGAGCGTATCGTTCCTCCTCATGGCTCAAGACAGAGGCAAAGCATAAAGAGGAGAAAAGGGTGCGAATACGCTCGTTACGGCAGAGGCTCACATCCCTTGTGCCAGTATTATATCTGTAATAGTTGGAGGGCCAGCAATGCCCTCTTTATTAATGATGTTCTATTTAATTGCCATGATAATCTTCATTGTCTTTTCTACGAAAGTAGCTCTTATTTCTATTCTCCCTGGCTACCTGATGGTACCTATTGTGCTCCCTGGGGTTCAAAACTCGACGAACAATGCCTGACCATTCGCTCTACATTCGATAGTTGGCCTACTGGTAGGCAGGCTATCTTGCAAATGCGGCCATCAGGAGGACAATACTCGCGACAAACTGGTAGCAACGCTCAGGGTCGTAGGTGGTTCTAGAGGCTCAACGGATATCGCTTTCACAAATCTATTGAGATAGGATGAGTCTTTGCCTAATGTACACTCTCGATTTCGAAACGATAAGGCAAGTGATGCAGGCACATCAAAAGACGGGCTCCCTGTCTGCCACGACGCCCCCAGGCGTCACGAGCTTACGGGAAACTTGCCACGTAGAGATTACCATTATGGCAGGGGACATTATTTCATGTACGATTGTCGGTACCAGTGGACGCCGCTTGACAGGAGAAAAAGCTATCCAGGAACTTTTCCGTCTGGGGCAGTTGAGTTGGACATTTACGCCTCAGCAAGAATCCAGTACACAGCCAGCGCTTCCTGCCGTTGCACCAGGAGAAATTCCCATCTTTCCACAGCGGATTGTCCACCTGGAAAGATGGCAGATGAGCAGCTTACCGCGTCTACACCGAACGGTATTTGCACTGGCTGATGGAACAAAGAGTGCGACAAAAATTGCGGAGATTCTCTCGACCTCACCAGATCTCGTAGACAAAGCCCTGAATGACATGCAATCGATGGGCATCATTGCAATAGGACGACAGGATGGCAGGAATCACCTGTAAGCGGTCTCGTCTGTGAGAAAAACGCTCCTTCCTGTTTTTCCTACTAACTTTATGATTGAAATGGAGTTCTAATGAATAATTTTCCCACCCGTTCTCTAGAGACTCCCACAAGAAACACGCAGGTTCCTGTCTATTTGACCTCCAAGCCGCAGGAGGAGAACAGGATTTTGCAATGGTGGTATCGTCTAGCCGCTCCTCCTGAGCCAGCACGGTCAGCCTCTTTCAAAGAAATGGAACGTTTCCGCCGTGGAACAGCAGGAAGCCAGATCATCCTGGCTCTCTACCTTCTGCTGATTACTTCCGTCTTTGCGAGTTTTGTCGGGACCAACGAGTACCTGATCCCGATCGTCATCGGATCAGCTATTGCGTTGACTGTGGCCACGGTGCTCAATCGTCTGGGCCAGATCACCCTGGCAGGGACCCTGGTTGTGCTCACATTCGCGGCATTTCCTATGCTCAGCATTGTGTCGACTCCAGGCGGCTTGAGCATGTTGGTCCTGCCTCTTTTTGCCCTGCTCGTACTGCCATTGCTGTGTGCCGCCTCTTTTCTTCCTCCCGGATGGGTCTTTGTCGTGGCTCTAGGAAATTGCCTCTTTACGTGGTTCTCTCTGACAGTCCTACCCCGTACAGCAGAGTTAGACGCCATACTCGCCATCGCTTTTGCCGGCATCATGCTCCCTATCATCTTCAGTCAGTTCATTGTATCGATCGTGGCCTATGCCTGGGTGCAAGGGACGACCCGCGCACTCATCCGCGCGAATCATGCTGAGGAGATTGCCAGGCTCGAACATGATCTCGGACTACAGGCCGCGGAGTCTGCTCAACAGAAGCAACAGCTAGAGGCCAGTGTCCAGCAAATCGTGGAGACCCATATACGCGTGGCGAATGGGGACTGGAGCGCTCGCGTTCCTCTCACAAGAGAGAACATCCTCTGGCAAATCTCAGGCCCTCTCAATAATCTGCTAGCGCGTACGCAACGCTGGCGTCAAGAGGCAGAGCAGTTACAGCAAGCACGCATGGCCATTCAGCAAGTTCGTAATGAGAATGAACAGCTCAGAAGAGCTCTTGGAGGAAACCCTATGCAGAACCCCCCACGAAGCACAACGCTGAAAGGATGGAGGGATGACCGCGATCATTCGTACTGAACAGGTAAGCAAGGTATTTGTTCGTGGGAATCAGGAAATCCCCGTCCTGTCTGATATCAGTGTGCAGATAGAGCAAGGAAGTTTTGTCGTGATGGTGGGGCCCAGCGGCTGCGGTAAATCGACATTACTCAATATAATTGCCGGGTTGTTACCGGCAACTTCAGGCAAGGTCTACTATCAGGAGAGCCTGATGGTTAAGCCGCGTCTCGAAGTGGGGTACCTGGCTCAGAAAGATACGCTTATGCCCTGGCGGACGATTGAGCGCAATATTCAGATGCCACTTGAGATACGCAAGGTGGGCAAAGCGATACGTCAGCACAAAGCCAGCGGCCTCATCGAGAAGGTCGGGCTCAAGGGGCGTGAGAAGATGTATCCCCATGAACTCTCGGGCGGCATGCTGCGTCGTGCCAGCCTGGCACGCATGCTCAGCACCGATCCTG
>JBDTHH010000313.1:0-7650 GCA_039937055.1 Ktedonobacteraceae bacterium
GGCGGGCTTGTAAACCGCGCCCCTACGTGTCGAAGGGTCATACGTGTAGGAAGGTTATCACAGCACGCAGGCCCCCGGAAATCGCTCCGAGGGCCTGCGTGCTGTATGGCGATGTGGTCTGGATGAGCGCATCGCTCTGGCAGTTCTAGCTGTCCAGGTGGTACTGATTGTACAGGGCAGCCGCGTTTTCCGGGGTCACGGCTACCGTGCCCAGGATCAACTTATGTTCGACCGCTTTCTTATTCACAATCTTTTCCGCGTAATCGGCGGCCTCTTTGGCGCCGGTTGGATAGACGAATGTCGCCGCTAATTGACCCTGCTGCACGGCGCGAATCCCGCCGTCGGGTATCGCCAGCCCATCAGTGCCAATAAACTTTATCTGGCTGGCTTTGCCGACAGCCGAGGCCGCCAGGTAGGCGCCCAGGGCCATAGGATCGTTCTCGCCGTAGACCAGGTCTATCTTGGGATACTGGGACAGCCATTCTTGCATGATCGTGGTGGCGTTGGGTTTCAGCCACTTGGCCTCACGATCAGCGATGATCTTGATCTTCGAATTGCTGGCAATCCCCTGGCGGAAGCCCTGGTCACGATCGATCTGAGGCTGGTTGCTCAGAATGCCGCGTAACTCTACCACGTTGCCCCCATTGGGTAACAACGCTGCGGCCTCTTCGCCAGCCTTGCGGCCGATGAGGACGTTATCGCCACCGATAAAGGAGGTATAGCAGTCACTATTAATCGTGCGATCCAGGATAATCACCGCGATATGTTGCGCGCAGGCCTGCTGAACCGGAGCCGTCAGTGGGGCTGCTTCGTTCGGAGATACGATCAACACGTCAACGTGTTGAGAGATAAAACTCTGTACCTGGCTGACCTGGGTCGTACTATCCTGGTGAGCATCCGTGATCGGCAACAACTTGAGATCGGGATATTGCTTGATGTAATGCTGAAGCTGGAGATTGAGTTGGGCGCGATACGGTTCGGCATTGTTAGACTGCGAGTAGCCGACCACAAATACCTTTGGCCCATTGTTCCCGGTACCGGTGCCAGGCGCCGGTGCTTGACCACCACAGGAAGCCAGTGCAATGAGCGCGCTCACAAAAAGGCCGCACATGCACATTCTCATGATAAAATTCTTCACAGGAGGAATCCTTTCTTCGAGACAACGGAAGAGACCGTCGTACCAGTGTCTGTTTTACTACGTGACTCACTCAGAGTTGTTGGCACCCCTCCTTTCCGGGCGAACTCTTGATCCGATAGAGCGAACTGATGAGAAGATAGCGCTAAAGATGCCTGGTCGTTGTAAAACAACCGCAATAACGACAATCAAGCCCTTGATCACCAGTTGCCAGTTGTCGCTGACGGCGTTCAGTCCCAGGACATTGTCAAGCAGCGTCAGGATCAAGGCCCCGACCAGCGTGCCAATGATCGTCCCCTTGCCGCCGGCCAGGCTCGCGCCGCCGATCACGGCAGCCGCGATGGCGTCCAATTCGAACGATTGCCCGGCGAGGGGATCTGCTGAGGCGCTATAGGCCGCGTCTATTGGCCCGGCAAAGCCGGCCAGTATGCCTGCCAGGGTAAAGACAGCGATTTTAATCAGCGTCACATTGACGCCGGAGAGCCGGGCCGCCGTTTCGTTGCCGCCAACTGCATAAATGTGGCGCCCGAAGCTGGTTCTGGTCAGCACAAATTGAAAGATAATACAGACCACCAGAAAGGCCAGGACCGGGTAGTAAATGCCAACCTGGCCCGCGCCGGGCAGTGAAAAGGTAAAAAGATTATGGCCTGGTGTCCCTAATGATTGGAACGCTTCTGAGCTGGGGGTGAGATGGCCATTGGCCGTCACCACCTGTGTGCCCACACTGACGTTGTTGCTCAATTCGCGGTCAAGCCCACGCACAATGCTGAGCATAGCCAGGGTCACGATGAAGGACTGGATACGCAGCCACGCGGTAGCCGCACCGTTCAAGAACCCCAGGATCGCGCCCACGAACATCGAGATAATCACGATCTCTACTGGATTCATATTCTGAGTCGTCAGCAGTAACGCGGCCGTCATAGAGCAGAAGCCTAGCATAGAGCCAACGGAGAGATCGATGCCGGCGATCAAAATAACCAGCGTCTCGCCTACTGCCAGGATGCCACGCGAGGAGAAGGCGCCGACCGCGTTGGTCAGGTTCGTGCCATTCCAGAATATGTCGCCCTTGGAGAGAATGCCATAGGCGACGATCAGGATCAGCCCGATATAGCCCTGAAGCGAACCCAGTACCACCATGAATCGCGTGATCCGTTCGCGCCGCAAGGTCGCGGCATTCTCCCGCTTGATCGAAGCAGGGTCATCGACATCTACACCCATAACGCCTTACCTCTTCCTAATCACAGTATAGTGCTGGCCATTATCCGACATGAGCGCGCCTCTCCTCCAGCGTTGTCGCCGCCTCCAGGATCATCTCCTGGGTCACCTCGCCACGGCGGAACTCACCAGTTAGCCGCCCTTCGCACAGGACCAGGATGCGGTCGCACATCCCCAATAGCTCAGGCAGCTCCGACGAAACCATGATGATGCCGATGCCAGTGCTGACCAGGCGATTCATCTGCTCGTAGATCTCGGCCTTGGCGCCCACGTCGATGCCGCGTGTCGGCTCATCCATTAAGATCACTCGCGGATGCGTCAGGAGGCATTTGGCCAGCACCACCTTCTGCTGGTTCCCGCCCGAGAGATTGTTCACGATGGTGCTGGCGCCGGGCGTCTTAATGCGTAGATCGCGGATGGCATCTGTGACGGCGACGCGCTCCTTCTGCTGATTGACGAGCGATCCCCGTGTAAAGCGTCGCAGTGCTGCCAGCGTGATATTGAAGCCCACCGATAGTAACGTTACCAGGCTCTGGCTCTTGCGATCTTCGGTCACAAAGGCCAGGCCACGGCGAATCGCCTGGCGCGGGGAGCGCGCATCCAGTGGTGTGCCATCCAGATAGACATGTCCGCTGACGAGGTGGCGTGGATGAACGCCGAAGATGGTTTCCAGCACCTCGGTTCGCCCGGCCCCCATTAAGCCTGCAATGCCGATGATCTCCCCGGCGTGCAGGCTGAAAGAGATATCTTGCAGTGCGCGATTGGTATGCTCTTTATCAGCGCGCAGGCCCAGGTGCTCGACGCGTAATAGCTCGCGTTTTTGATCAACGATCCCTTCGCCTTTAGGAAAGACCTCGTGCAGCGGGCGGCCCACCATCATGCGAATCAGGTCGGCGCGTGAGACCTGCTCCAGCGGGCTGGTACCAATCAGTTCGCCATCGCGCAGCACGGTGACGGTGTGCGCGATCTCCTGCAACTCTTCAAGGCGATGCGAAATATATAGGATGGCCACGCCGCGCGCGCTGAGCTGGCGAATCACTTTGAACAGGCGCTGCACTTCGGCATCGGCCAGCGCTGAAGTTGGCTCGTCCATAATCAGGATGCGCGCATTGAGCGAGAGCGCCTTGGCGACCTCGATAAGCTGTTGCTCGGCGACACGCGCCAGGTGTACCGGCCTGATTGGCGGGATCGTCACGTCCAACTCCGCCAGCAATTCAGTCGCCTTGCGTTGCATACGCTTACGATCGATGGTTCCTATGCGTGTATGCATCTCACGACCCAGGAAAATGTTCGCGGATACAGAAAGTTCGGGCACCAGGTTCAACTCCTGGTGGATCATGGCGATGCCCAACTTCTGAGCATCGCGCGGTGAGTGGATCGAGACCGGCTTGCCATCGATAAAGATCTCACCGCCATAGTCGGCGAAAACGCCATCGAGGATATTCATCAATGTCGTTTTGCCGGCGCCGTTCTCCCCCAGAAGGGCACGCACCTCCCCGGACCGGACACTCAGCGACACCCCTTTGAGAGCCTGCACCCCTGGAAAGCTTTTGGAGATATTCAGCATCTCTACGCGCGCGGGTCCTGCAGGCTTGCCGGTCTCTTGCAGAGGATGAGATGCATTGTTGTCTGCTCCATCGATTGCATCCATTGCCAGGTGTACTCCTTCCGTGCGGGCTGGTAAACGGTGTCCGTTCCATAGGGCGGGGCTGGCCTCGCCCTATGGAACGACGCCCCTATATCTGCATTGGAGACACCTCCAAAGAGAAAAGCTTTTCATATTATCAGATGAAAGGCTTTGATCCGCTTAAGAAAAGCTTTTCAAATCAAGGCTTCATAAAAATAATACACACTAACTTCAGGTTCGTCAAGAGGTAGCGGGACCAATTTCGACACATCTTCAATTATGGCTTGACAAGCCAATCTCCTTGTTCTATACTCAATTTAACGAAGACAACCCCATTTTGGTATCAGAGGGGTGATCTTGAAAAGGTTTTTATATTATGTTTGGATTGCCTGATAGAAGGTTGTGAAAATCAAGAAAAAGCCCTTCGTAAATCTAGATTGAGAAGGAGACAAAAGGGGCAGTATATGGCAAATATTCAGGAGGTGGCAAAACTTGCCGGTGTCTCCATCTCTACAGTATCGCGCGTACTCAACGGGACCGCGCGGGTCAACGCTGAGGTGGCTGCACGTGTACGCGCGGCGGTGGAAGAATTACATTATCAACCGAGCCGTGCGGCGCGTACATTGCAGACAAATCGTTCACAGATCATCGGGCTGTTGATTACCGACATCCAGAACCCCTTTTTCACAACGCTCATTCGGGGCATCGAGGACGTGGCGCAACATAATGGCTACAGCGTGATTCTATGCAATTCAGACGAAGATGCCGCCAAAGAGCGGCAGTACATCGAGGTACTTTGCGCGGAACGTGTGGCGGGGGCCATCGTTGTCGCTACCAATGAGCGGCAGCGCGATCTGAAATTATTTCAGGAACACAATATCCCCATTCTTGCTGTCGACCGGCGTATCGCGGGCCATGACACCGACATGGTGCTTGTCGATAATGTACGTGGGGCACGGGAGGCTGTCGCGCATCTGGTCGCCAATGGCTACCGGCGTATCGGCATGATTACCGGCCCTCTCACCACGACGACCGGGCGCGAGCGACTTGAAGGCTACCGGCTAGCGCTGCGGGAGGCCGGCATCGAGCATGATGCTCAGCTCGAACGGGTCGGCTCTTTCAAAGAGGAGAGCGGGCGGCAGCTTGCTGGCGAGTTACTGGAACTGAAACCCGGTATTGACGCGCTTTTCGTTGGGAACAACCTCATGACGCTGGGTGCGCTTGAGGCATTGTACATCCGTCACCTGCGCGTCCCTGACGACATCGCCGTTGTCGGCTTTGACGAGATGCCCTGGGCCACCCTCAGTGCTATCTCGCTGACCACTGTGACCCAGCCGGTCTATGAGCTAGGGAGTACGGCCGCCCTGCGTCTTTTCCAGCGGCTGCAAACCCCCACAGCGTTTACGCGACAGGAGATTGTTCTGGCCGCGACGTTGCGTATCCGAGGCTCCTCGCGCCCTCGCGCTGTACCCACGTTATAGCCGGCATTTCGTGGAGGGGCGTGGGCCAGCGGCGCCCCTCCACGAAATGCTGCATCTGTGCCGACCACGCGTACGCGGCCAGGGAGGAGGCGGATTTGTAGGGGCACCGCTTCGGCTCCCCTTGCCCGCCGACAAGGCCTGCGCTCCGGCCCCTACGCGAGAGGGGAGGATCGCCCGTTACCCTGCTGAATGAAGCTTGACAGTATAGTAGAGGTCGTTACTCTAGTTACAGAAGGGGACACGTTTTGGCTCGTATTGGACTTCTCACGTTCTCTGATGGCAGAGATTTTGTTCATCGTGATATTGTAGATTTCACGCAGCGCATTGAAAGCAGCATCGCCAGTGCTCTCCAGGCCAGGGGACACGAGGTGACGCGCGCGCATGAGACGGTGTGGACGCATGAATTAGCGACGAAAGAAGCCAGGCGCGTCGCCGATACGCACCCGGACCTGACTATTTTTAACATCCCCGTCTGGGCGTTCCCGCATTTCGCCATGCTGGCGGCGCAGGCCACCCCTGGACCCATGCTGCTCTTCTCGAACATCGACCCCAAATTTCCGGGCATGGTTGGCATGCTCGCCGCCGCCGGGGGACTTGATCAGATCGGTCGTGTCTATGGCCGTGTCTGGGGCGATATTACAGATCCGGACGTGCTGATGCGCATCGAACACTACGCGCGCGCCGCCTCCGCCGTGGTTTCGCTGCAAGGCAGCACCTTTGGCCGCATCGGCGGCCGCCCGATGGGTATGTACACCGCGGTCTCCAATAGCGATCAGTGGCTCGCTAAGTTCGGTGTGGATGTTGAGGAGATCGACCAGTGGGAGATTGTGCGCCGCTCCGCGCTGGTTGAGAAGAGCCGCCTGCGTGAGGCCCGCCTGTGGCTCGAAAAACACGCCGCTCAGGTTCACTACGACGGCCAGCAGCTTACGCCTGAGATTTTAGAGCGCCAGATTGCCTCCTACTATGCCATGCGTGAGCTGATTGACGAGTGGGGCCTGGACTTCTCCGGCATTAAAGGTCAGCCTGAATTAACGACGCATTTCGCGACGATGGATGTCACGGAGGCCTTCCTGAATGATCCCTACGATTGGGATGGCCCCAAAGAGACGCATGTCTGCGCCACCGAGGCCGATATGGATGCCGCCTTAACCATGCAGCTTCTCAAAGGACTCTCACATACGCCTGTGCTCTTCGCCGATGTCCGGCACTACCACGCGGACCGCCAGATCTGGGACCTCTGCAACTCTGGTGAGCATGCTACCTGGTTCGCGGCCCGCAGCGCGGACCCCGCCGAGAATATGCGCCATGTCCATCTCTACCCTGAAGGGTTCTACTTCCCGGCCGGGGGCGCCTCCATTCAGCACCTGGCCGCGCCCGGCGATTTTACCTTCGCCCGCCTTACGCGTCTGAACGGGCGCTATCGCATGCACGTCTTGCGTGGCAGCCTCGAACAATATGATCACGAGACCAACGAGCGGCTGATGCACCAGTCTGACTATATATGGCCGCACGCCTTTGCGCGCATGAATGCCAGCGCCGACGAGATTCTAGGGCGCTATGGCTCGAACCATATTCATGCCGTTCCCGGTGACTATGTGGCGGAACTGCGGGTTATCTGTAAGCTGCTGGATATCGACTACGATGGGTTTGGGGACGCGGCATGAGCGCATTATTGCTGGGCGTCGATATTGGCACCTCCAGCTCAAAAGGCGTGCTGGTGCGCCCCGATGGCAAGATTATCGCGCGCAGCGAGCGCGCGCACGAGCTGTCGTTGCCGCACCCTGGTTGGGCCGAGCACGATGCTGAGAGCGTCTGGTGGGCAGATTTTACGTTTCTCTGCGCGCAGTTGCTGCCGCAGGCGGACGCCCCCATTGCCGCAGTCTGCGTAAGCGGCATCGGACCTTGCTTGCTGGCGGCCGATGAGCATGGAGACCCCCTGCGTCCGGCGATCCTCTACGGCATCGACACCCGTGCAACGCGCGAGATTGAGGAGCAGACCGAGCGCTACGGAGCCGAGCGCATTTTAGAGCGCTGCGGCTCCCCGCTCACGAGCCAGGCGGTCGGCCCCAAACTGGCCTGGCTCAAACGCCATGAGCCTGAAGTCTGGCACAAAACGCGCTACTTCCTGATGGCCAGTTCCTTTATAGTGCAGCGGCTCACGGGCGAGTATGTGCTGGACCACCACTCGGCCA